>NZ_JBXWRY010000003.1:0-225696 GCF_059613135.1 Ruegeria sp. BHSB196 | reverse complement strand
ATCCACGGTCGCGAACATCTCGGCCACGTTCTTGACCTCGAAATGCGCGTTGAATCCGACGAACACCGCCGCCAGACCGACCAGCGAGTGCATGGCGGCGACCAGCTGCGGCATCTCGGTCATCTGCACGCGCTGCGCGACATAGGTGCCGATGACGCCGCCGCCGGCGATCAGTAGCAGCGACAGCAGCCACAGACCGGCGCCGGGGCCGACCAGCGTCGCAAACACTGCCAGGCCCATGCCGACGATGCCGTACCAGACCGCGCGTTTTGCGCTTTCCTGGTTCGACAGGCCGCCCAGCGACAGGATGAAAAGAACAGCCGCAACCACGTAGGCGGCAGTCGTGAAACCGAATTCCATCTGCCCGGCCTCCTTACGATTTCTGGAACATGGCGAGCATGCGCCGGGTGACGAGGAAACCGCCGAAGATGTTGATCCCGGCCATGAACACGGACAGCGCCGCCAACAGGATCACCAGCCACGAGCCGGTGCCGATCTGCAGCAAGGCGCCGACGATGATGATCGACGAGATCGCGTTGGTGATCGCCATCAGCGGCGTGTGCAGGCTGTGGCTGACGTTCCAGATCACCTGGAAGCCGACAAAGACCGCCAGCACGAAGACGATGAAGTGCTGCATGAAACTGGGCGGCGCCACCAGCCCGACCAGCAGCATCAGCACGCCGCCGACGCCCAGCAGCGTCACCTGCCGCTTGGTCTGTTCCTTGAATTCGGCGATCTCCTGTGCCCGTCTTTCCTCGGGCGTCAGTTCCTTGACCGCCTTCTTGGGCTGCGCCGCGATGGCCTGCACCTTGGGCGGCGGCGGCGGGAAGGTGATCTCGCCCTGATGGGTCACGGTCGCGCCGCGGATCACGTCATCCTCCATGTCATGCACGACCTGCCCGTCCTTGTTGGGGGTCAGGTCGGTCATCATGTGGCGGATGTTGGTGGCGTAGAGGTTCGACGACTGCGTCGCCATGCGGCTGGCGAAGTCGGTATAGCCGATGATGGTGACGCCGTTGTCGGTCACCACCTTTTCGTCCTTGACCGTCCCTTCGACGTTTCCGCCCTGCTCGGCCGCCAGGTCGACGATCACCGATCCCGGCTTCATCGCCTCGACCATGTCCTTGAGCCAAAGCTTGGGCGCCGGACGGTTGGGGATCAGCGCCGTGGTGATGACGATGTCCATCTCGGGCGCCAGTTCGCGGAACTTGGCCAGCTGCGCTTCGCGGAATTCCTCGGACTGCACCGAGGCATAGCCGCCCGTGGCCGCGCCGTCCTGCGCCTCTTCCTCGAAATCGAGATAGACGAACTCCGCGCCCATGGATTCGACCTGCTCGGCCACTTCGGGGCGCACGTCGAAGGCATAGGTGATCGCGCCCAGCGAAGTCGAGGTGCCGATCGCGGCCAGGCCGGCAACCCCGGCGCCGACGATCAGAACCTTGGCCGGGGGCACCTTGCCCGCCGCCGTTACCTGACCAGTGAAGAAGCGGCCGAAATTGTTGCCGGCCTCGATCACCGCGCGGTAGCCGGCGATATTGGCCATCGAGCTCAGCGCGTCCATCTTCTGCGCCCGGCTGATGCGCGGCACCATCTCCATGGCGATCACCGTCGCGCCCTTGGACTTGGCGATCTCCATGCCCTTTTCGTTGCCGGCCGGGTTGAAGAACGAAATCAGGGTCTTGCCCTTGGTGAGCCGCTTGAGCTCGGTCTCGTTGGGGGGGCGGACCTTGGCGATGATGTCCGCCGCCTTCCACAACGCCGCGGCGGTCTTGACCACCTCGACGCCCGCCGCCTCATAGGCCGCGTCCGAAAACCCCGCCGCCGCGCCCGCGCCGCTTTCAATGGCGCAGTCATAACCCAGTTTCTGCAGTTGCAGCGCGGAGTCCGGAGTCATCGCGACCCGGTTCTCGCCCTCGAATGTTTCCTTCGGTGTGCCGATCTTCACCAGTCTGGTCCCCCTTTGTTGTTCACCAAGCTCAGCCGGGTCTCGGTATTCATTGCAAAGAACAGCTGTATCTTGCGCAAGATTATTTCGCAAGTGCAGCATTTCTGACGTTGTGTCAAATGGCCCATCGGTCAGATCCACCTGCGGGTCTTGCGTTCGTAGCGGGCGAAATCCATCCGGAACGTGCGGCGCAGCCGGTCCTCCTCGGGCAGGATGAACCGGCGCTCCAGCACCCAGACGAAGACCGGCACCAGTACCAGCGACAGCACGGCGTCAAAGCGCAGGATCAGCCCGGCCAGGATCAGGACATCGCCCAGATAGATCGGATTGCGGCTTCGCTTGTAGATTCCGGTCTGCACCATCGACGACGGCGTTTCGTGTGGCATGAGCGTGGTCTTGTGGCGGCGCAGTTCCATGACCGCCAGCAGCATGAGCAGGACACCCCCACCGATCAGAACACCGCTGAGCAGGCCGGTCAGCCAACCGTCCAGCGACAGGCCCAAGGACCAGTATCGCGACTGGAGCCAGGCCAGAACGGCAAAGCCCACAAGCCAGACTGGCGGCAGATCAAATCGGTGCATGAGTATCCCTTGCCTGACACCGGGCGCTTTGGGTCGCATTCTCTCAGTGAGATGTCGTAAACTGTTCGCGGCGGATTGGCAAAGCATGCATGGCCCGAAACCGCAAAAAGAACGCCGTCACCGCTGCGGCCAATTGTCGGGAACGGTTTCCTGTCCAGGCCCGTGCCGCGCCGGCGGTCCCCTTCGCCTCATTCCCACTCCATTTCCTCGAACACCCGGCCCGCGTTCTTGGTCGCCAGTTCCTCGAACGTGTCCAGGCTCCGCCAACGGGACTGATCCACGTAATAGGCGCTTGCCAGATCGCCGCCCGCATCGATATGCGCGCCGATCTTTTCGCGGAGATCCTTCAGGTAGTCCACGGTGTATCGCCGCACCTGCGCGAAATTGGTCGGGTGGCCGTGGCCGGGTATCACGTATGTGGGTGCAAGCGGTTCCAGCCGGGTTTCCCAGGTTTCGATCCAGCAGCTCGTGCAGGTGTGCTCGAAGATCGGCAGCATCCGTTCGTGAAAGGCGATGTCGCCGGTGATCATGATGTCCCATTGCGGGATCCAGACCTGAATGTCGCCTGGGTCGTGCGCGGGTCCGAGATGCAGCACCCTGATCTCGACCCCGCCCAGGGTGATGGTGTATTCATCCTCGAAGGTCAGGTTCGCGTGTTCCACCCGCGTGCCTTCGGCGCGATCCCGGTTGTACCGTTCCATGCCCTGCAGGATGAAGTCGCCGTTTTCCCGCGTTTCGGCCACCGCATCGACATGCGCCAGGATATCCACGCCCTGATCGCGCCAGTACCCGTTGCCCAGCATCGCGTGGCCCTGGCCGTTTTCGTTGATCACCAGCACAACCGGTTGATCCGTCACCGCTTTGATCTCGTCATGC
Source organism: Ruegeria sp. BHSB196 (assembly GCF_059613135.1). NCBI lineage: Bacteria > Pseudomonadati > Pseudomonadota > Alphaproteobacteria > Rhodobacterales > Roseobacteraceae > Ruegeria > Ruegeria sp. BHSB196. The sequence continues at coordinate 222,294 of NZ_JBXWRY010000003.1, read as the reverse complement.
AGCGCGGCGGCCAGCCGGCTCGATGCGCCGGCGTTGATCACCACGACCCCTTCCTCGGTGACGATGAAGGACAGGTTGTTGTTGTGGCCGGCGTTTTCATAGGTCGGGGGCGCGGTGGCGCCGATGGCGGAAAAGACGTGCGGGATCACCTCGTGTGGTTTGGAATAGAGTTCGGAGCCCGGGTACTGGTCGGCGATATCCTCGCTGGCCAGGACCGGCAGCGTGGCAAGACCGGCGAGGGCTGTCAGGGCGGCAATCTTCTTCATCTCTCCTCCAAGGATTGGAAACACATTCGCATCTATGCATGATTTAGCACGTGACGGGACGGCGCGTCTTGTCACAGGCGGGGCAACCGCTAGGGTGCCAGCCGACAGGGAGGACACAGGATGACACTCAACGGAAAACACGCCTTGGTCACGGGCGGCGGCACCGGCATCGGGCTGGCGATCGCGCGGGCGCTGGCCGAAGAAGGGGCGAGCGTGACGATCACCGGGCGCCGGCAGGCGGTGCTGGACGAAATGGCCACCGAGCGCATCGCCGGCCTGGCGATGGACGTGCGCGCTGAAGAGAATGTGGTCAGGGGAATCGCCGCGGCCGTCGAGGCGCGCGGACCGATCCAGATCTGCGTCGCCAATGCGGGGATCGCGGTCGGCAAGACCTTGCAGAAGACCGATATGGCCTTCTGGCGCGACATCATGGCGACCAATCTCGACGGTGCCTTTCTGACCATCCGCGAAAGCCTGCGGTCGATGCTGGAGACGGATTGGGGCCGCGTCATCTCGGTCGCTTCGATCGCCGGACTGCACGGGGTGCCGGGTGCCGGGGCCTATGCGGCGTCGAAACACGGGCTGATCGGGCTGACGCGCAGCTATTCCGAGGAGTTCATGGGTACGCCCTACACCTTCAACGCGCTCTGCCCCGGCTATGTGGACACGCCCATCGTCGACCGCAACAAGGCGTCGATCTCGCAGCGGGCGGGCATCAGCGAAGACGAGGCGCTGAAGGTCATGGTCGAGGCCAACCGGCACAAACGCCTGATCGCGCCGGAAGAGGTGGCGGCTGCCGCCCTCTGGCTGGTGCGCCCCGGTTCGGAAAGCGTCAACGGCCAGTGCATCCAGATCTCCGGTGGCCAGATCTGAGCCGGAACGGGTGGACATTTCGCGGCGCGGCCTGTATCCCGGTAATTACTTTAAGCCTAAAATAATATGCGAGGCCATGATGACCGATTTCGCCGCCACCAAAGCGATGTTCGATCTGCCGGACGGCGTGCTCTATCTGGACGGCAACTCGCTTGGCCCGCTGCCCCGCGCGGCCAAGACCAGGGTGCAGGAAATGATGGCCCGCGAATGGGGCGACATGCTGATCACCGGCTGGAACAAGGCCGGATGGATGGCGATGCCGACCCAGTTGGGCGACCGGATCGGACGGTTGATCGGGGCCGAGCCGGGCAGCGTGGTGGTCGGCGACACCCTGTCGATCAAGGTCTACCAGGCGATCGCCTCGGCGCTGGAACTCACCCCCGGCCGCACGGTGGTGCTGTCGGACAGCGGCAACTTTCCGACAGATCTTTACATGGTCGATGGCCTGTTGCGCTCGCTTGGCCCCGAGTACGAGTTGCGCATCGTGGACCCCGAATCCGTGGCCGAGGCCGTGACCGAGGATGTCGCGGTGCTGATGCTGACCGAGATCGACTACCGGACGGGACGCAAGCACGACATGAAGGCCCTGACCGAGTTGGCCCATGCCAACGGTGTCGTGACGGTCTGGGATCTGGCCCATTCCGCAGGGGCGATCCCGGTAGATCTGGCCGGGTGCGGCGCCGATTTCGCGGTTGGCTGCACCTACAAATACCTGAACGGCGGGCCGGGCGCCCCCGCCTTCATCTATGTCGCGCCGCGCCTAGCGGATCGGGTCCGCCCGGCGTTGTCGGGCTGGTTGGGGCATGAGGCGCCCTTTGCCTTCGATCTCGACTATCGTCCCGGCTCCGGCGTCGAACGGATGCGCGTAGGCACGCCCCCGGTGATCCAGATGACGGCCCTGGCGGCGGCCATGGATGTCTGGGACATGGCCGACATGCTGGACGTGCGGGCCAGATCCATCGAGCTTTCCGACTTGTTCATCCAGGGCGTCGAAGCCGCCTGTCCCGAGCTCGAACTGGCCAGCCCGCGCGAGTCCCAGGAGCGCGGCAGCCAGGTGTCATTCCGGTTCGACGACGGCTATGCGGTGATGCAGGCGCTGATCGCGCGCGGCGTGATCGGAGATTTCCGGGCACCGGACATCATGCGTTTTGGCTTCACGCCGCTCTATCTCGACGCGGCAGACGTGTCCAAGGCGGTGGATATCCTGGCAGAGGTGATGCGCGACAAGCTGTGGGACAAGCCGGAATACAAGATCCGGCAGCGGGTCACCTGACTTCGAGCCCCGACCCGATCAGCTTGGCCAGCTGCGCAACCCGTTCGACGTAGACATTGAAATCGGTCGCCGTCATCTTGACCCCTTTCAGGGCGCAGTTGATGGTCTTGGCAACGTCCTCGGCCGCGCCGGTCAACCGCACCCGGCCCTGCCCGGCCTCGCGATCCAGCCACTCGGCATAGATGGCGGCAACCGCCGCCTCGCCCTCGGCCACGATGTCGGACGCGGTGGATGTTCCGGTATCCAAAAGCTCCATCCCATGCGGCGACGACATCAGCGTGGCAATTCCGTCGGTCTGCGCCCGCATGGCGTTCTCCAGCTTGTCGGGAATCGCGCCGTCACCCTCCAGGGCCGCGCGAATCGTTTCGAACTTTTCCTTGTAATGCTCCTCGATCAGGCTGCGAACGATCGCTTCCTTGTTCTTGTAATGCAGGTAGACGGCCGGACGGGACATTCCCGCGCCGCGCGCTATGTCGTCCATCGAGGTTTTGCGGAACCCATAGGTCGCAAAGGCTTTCCAGGCCGATTCCAGAATCGCCTTTTGCCTCGGGTCGATGGTTGCGTCTTTCATGGTTCGACCTGTGACAGTTTTTGCAAAATTTGTCAATTGACATACTGACACTTTTCGCTATTTTTGTCAGAACACCAAGCGGAAGCAAAGCGAGACCTGCCATGGCAACCTCTCTCACCATCAACGGCAAGACGCATCAGGTGGATCTGCCTGACGACGTGCCCCTTTTGTGGGTGCTGCGGGACGAGATCGGCCTGACCGGAACCAAGTTCGGATGCGGCGTGGCCGCCTGCGGGGCCTGCACCGTTCACATTGACGGCGAAGCCGTGCGGTCCTGCCAGGTGCCCCTGTCCGATGTCTGGGGCGCTGTGACGACCATCGAAGGACTCGGAACGCCCGACGCGATGGACGCCGTCCAGCAGGCCTGGGTCGAGCATCAGGTCGCCCAGTGCGGCTATTGCCAGTCGGGACAGATCATGCAGGCGGCGGCGCTGCTGGCGCAGAACGCGAACCCCTCGGATGCCGAGATCGACGAGGCCATGCAGGGCAATCTCTGCCGCTGCGGCACCTATCCGCGCATCCGCGCCGCGATCCACACGGCCTCGGCCAAGATGAAGGAGGCGTGAGAGATGGCAAGCATTGGCAAAATCCTTCGCCGCACCTTCCTGATCGGGTCCGCCGCCATCGTCGGTGGGGTCGCGTTCGGCGTGTACTACGTCAACCGTCCCGCACCGAACCCGCTGAAACCGGGCGAGGGCGAGGCGGCGCTGAACCCGTTTGTCCTGATCGACCAGAACGGCGTCACCGTGTTCGCGCCGCGGGCCGAGATGGGACAGGGCGTCAAGACGACCTGGGCCGCGCTGATCGCCGAGGAACTCGATGTCGATCTGGATCAGGTCACGGTTCTGCACGGTCCCGCCGCCGCAGCCTACTACAACACCGCCATGATCGGCGAGGGCCTGCCCAACAAGGGTTATGACGTTTCCAACTTCCAGCACAATCTGGGCGAGGCGCTGGGGGTCATCGGCAAGGTGCTGAGTCTGCAGGTCACGGGCGGTTCGACCTCGATGAAAGACGGGTACGAACGGATGCGCGAGGCCGGCGCCTCGGCGCGCGAAACGCTGAAACAGGCGGCGGCCGACCGGCTGGGCGTTGATCGCGACGTTCTGAAAACCGCATCCGGTCACGTGATCGCCCCTGACGGAACCCAGATCGCCTATACCGAACTGGCAATGGATGCGGCCAAGCTCGATCCGGTCGAGGTGGACCTGCGCGACCCGTCCGAGTGGCGCTATCTCGGCCAGACCCAGCCGCGCCTGGACATGGTGGAGAAAGCCACCGGAACGGCGGAATTCGCCATCGACGTGCGCCTGCCGGGAATGAAATTCGCCAGCGTGCGCATGAACCCCAAGCTGGGCGGCGGCATGAAGTCCTTTGACGCCAGCACGGCGAGCGCCATGCCGGGCGTCGAAAAGATCGTGGATCTGGGCAACGGCGTCGCCGCGATCGCCAACAACACCTGGATTGCCATGCAGGCCGTCGAGGCGGTCGAGATCGACTGGGAAGAGGCGCCCTATCCGCCGGAAACCGATGCGATCTTTGCCAGGATCGCCGAGGCGTTCGACACCGCCCCCAACTCGACCATGCGCGATGACGGCGATGCCGACACGCTGCCGGACGGCGCCACCGAGATCACCGCCGAGTACACGGTGCCCTATCTGGCGCATTCGACGATGGAGCCGATGACGGCGACCGCGCTGTTCTCGGGCGGGCGGCTGGAATTCTGGGGCGGCAACCAGGCCCCGACCTTCATGCAGATGAAGATCGCCGCCGCCGCCAATCTCGACACCGACCTGGTCGAGGTGCACACCACCTATCTCGGCGGCGGGTTCGGCCGGCGCGGCGAGTTCGATTTCGGCGTTCTGGCCACCAAGGTCGCCATGGCCGTGCCCGGCGTCCCGGTGCAGACCACCTGGAGCCGGGAAGAAGACATGCGCCACGACTTCTACCGCCCCGGCGCGATGGCCCGGATGCGCGGCGCCGTCAAGGACGGCAAGGCGGTGCTGATCGACGGCAAGGTCGCCTCGCAATCCTGCACCCATCAGGCGGTCGAACGGATGACCGGCATGGGCGGCGGCGGCCCCGACAAGGTTCTGGTCGAGGGCCTGTTCAACCAACCCTACGCGGTGCCGAACTATCGCATCAGCGGGCACATCGCCGATCTGGCGGTCCCGGTCGGATTCTGGCGCTCGGTCGGCAACAGCCACAACGGGTTCTTCCACGAAACCTTCATGGACGAGATGGCCCACGCCGCCGGGCGCGATCCGCTGGACTTCCGGCTGGAGCTGATGAGGGACGAACACGCCCCGTCTGCGGGATGTCTGGAAGCCGTGCGCGAGATGTCGGGCTGGACCGGAAAGACCCCGGACGGCGTGGGCCGCGGCGTCGCGTTCACCTACAGCTTCGGTACGCCCGTCGCCCAGGTGATCGAGGTAGTGGACGAAGACGGCACCATCCGCATCAGCAAGGCCTGGATCGCCTGCGACATGGGACTGGCGCTGGACCCGGACAATGTCAAGGCGCAAATGTTCGGCGGCATGGTCTATGGCCTGTCGGCGGCCTGCTATGGCGAGATCACCTTTGCCGATGGCGAGGTCGAGCAGCTCAACTTTCCCGACTACGAAGCCTTGCGGATGCACACCGCGCCGCAGGTCGAGGTCCGGGTGCTGGAAACCAACCGCTTCATGGGCGGCGCCGGGGAACCGGGCACGCCGCCCTCGATGCCGGCACTCGGCAATGCGCTCTTTGATCTCACCGGCCAGCGGGTGCGCACCCTGCCCTTCAACAAGAGCTTCAATCTGCTGGTGTGAAATCGGGCCAAGCCCGCCCGGGATGGGCGGGCTTTGCTGCCATCCCGTCACCGAGACCCGGCCGCCAAAGCGTCACGCGGTTTGGCGCAGAGGTCCGGACCGGTTGCAGCCGGACCATTCATGCACGGCCTGTCCGAACGCCTGAAACAACGGCCGCGACACCGGATCATTGGCGGCATCCCATTCGGGATGCCACTGCACCGACAGGGTAAAGCCGGGCGCATCCTCGACATAGATCGCCTCGGGCGTTCCGTCGGGCGCATGGCCGTCGATCACGATCCCCCGCCCCGGTGTCTTTATCCCCTGCCCGTGCAGCGTGTTGGTCATCACCTCGCGCGCGCCGAAAAGGCGGTGAAACACGCCGCCGTCCGTCAGGGTCACGACGTGGCGCAGGGCGAATTTCTCCTCCAGCGATCCATCCGGCGGCATCCGGTGGTTCATGCGCCCGGGCAGATCGCGTATCTCGGGATGAAGCGTGCCGCCCAGCGCCACGTTCACCTCCTGAAAACCCCGGCAGATGCCCAGAATGGGCTGTCCGCGTTCGACGCAGGCGCGGATCAGCGGCAGGGTTACGGCATCGCGCGCCCTGTCGAATTCGCCATGGGCGTCGGTCGCGGCCTCGCCATATTCCTCGGGATGCACGTTCGGGCGCCCTCCGGTGAACAGGAACCCGTCGCAGACCTCCATCAGTTCCGCGATCGACACGTATCTCGGGTCGGCCGGCACCAGAAGGGGAAGGCAGCCCGAAACGTTGGCCACCGCGTCCGAGTTCATGGTCCCTCCGGCATGGGTCGGATACTGGTCATTGATCAGGTATGAGTTGCCAATGATACCGACGACCGGGCGGGGCATGCATTTTCCCAATTGACTGAACGCGTTGACCTAGAACCTAACGATCCGCGACCCGACCTGCAACTGCGCGAATCCTGCGCGACAGCGCAGGTCGCTGTTCAATATCGCACCGGCCGGAGGCCGCGGGTTCCACTCCGACGGACTGTGCGGTTAGGCTTCACCGGCCAGACCGACCGCCTCGATCCCGGCCATGGCCGCGGCGGCATCGTTGTCCGACGTGTCGCCGGTCACGCCCACGGCCCCGATCACGGCCCCTTTCTTGTCCCGCACCAGAACGCCGCCGGGCACCGGAACGACCTGGCCGCCATAGACACCGTTCACCGCCGCCATGAAATAGGCCTGCCCCTCCGCCCGCTGCATCTGCGCGGTTCCCGCCATGCCCAGCATGACCGAGCCGTACGCCTTGCCATGCGCGATGGCGAACCGCCCCGGCGCGGCGCCGTCCTCGCGTTCGAAGGCGATCAGGTGGCCGCCCGCGTCCAGCACCACCACCGAGAGCGGTTTCAGCTCCATCTCCCGGCCCTTCTCCAATGCCTTGCGGATGATCGTCCGCGCCCGCCGCAATGCGATAGCCATACCCGGTATCCTTCATCTGGCCACAAATATCCTCGGGGGAGCACGAGGGGGCAGACAGCCCCCTCGTTTCCGCCCTTGCCATCCCTATCCCAGGCTGGCCTTCAGTTCCAGACGCCGCGCATGCAGCACCGGCTCGGTATAGCCCGAAGGCAGTTCGCGCCCCTTGAAGACAAGATCGCAGGCGGCCTGAAAGGCGATCCCGTCGAAACCGGGCGCCATCGGCCGGTACGCGGGATCGCCCGCGTTCTGCGCATCGACGACGGCCGCCATCTTCCGCAGCGCCGCCATCACGTCCTGCCCCGAGACGATGCCATGATGCAGCCAGTTGGCGATGTGCTGCGCCGAGATCCGGCAGGTCGCGCGGTCTTCCATCAACCCGACATCGTTGATGTCGGGCACCTTGGAACAGCCGATCCCCTGATCGATCCAGCGCACCACGTAGCCCAGAATGCCCTGTGCGTTGTTCTCGACCTCGCGACGGATCTGGTCGGGCATCCACTTGCGGAAGGCCGCCAGCGGGATGTCGAGGATGCCGTCCACATGCGCGCGCCGTCCCCCCGCCCGCAGCCTGTCCTGCACGGCAAACACATCGATCTTGTGGTAATGCAGCGCGTGCAGCGTCGCGGCGGTGGGACTGGGCACCCAGGCGCAGTTGGCGCCGGATTTGGGATGCTCGATCTTGGCCTCCAGCATCGCCGCCATCCGGTCGGGCATCGCCCACATGCCCTTGCCGATCTGCGCCTTGCCCTGCAACCCGCATTCCAGTCCGATATCGACGTTCAGGTTCTCGTAGGCGCCGATCCACGCCTTGCGCTTGATGAAATCCTTGCGGCTGAACGGTCCGGCCTCCATCGAGGTGTGGATCTCGTCGCCGGTACGGTCGAGAAAGCCGGTATTGATGAAGGCCACCCGCGACTTCGCCGCGCGGATGCATTCCTTGAGGTTCACCGAGGTGCGCCGTTCCTCGTCCATGATGCCGATCTTCACGGTGTTGCGCGGCAGGCCGAGGATGTCCTCGACCATGTCGAAGGTTTCGACGGCAAAGGCCACCTCTTCCGGTCCGTGCATCTTGGGCTTGACCACATAGACCGAGCCCTGCACCGAGTTGCCGCCGTCACGGCCCAGGTCGTGCCTGGCGATCAGGACCGTGACCAGGGCATCCATCAGACCCTCGAAGATCTCGTTGCCGTCGGCATCCAGTACGGCCGGATTGGTCATCAGATGGCCCACATTGCGCACCAGCATCAGCGCGCGGCCCTTCAGGGTTGCCGTCGTGCCGTCGGGCCTGGTATAGCTCAGATCCCCGGCCAGCCTGCGGGTGAAGGTCTTGCCGCCCTTGCTCACCTCCTCGGTCAAATCGCCCTTCATCAGGCCCAGCCAGTTGGAATAGGCCAGCACCTTGTCCTCGGCATCGACGCAGGCCACCGAGTCTTCGCAATCCATGATCGCCGAGATCGCGCTTTCCAGCCGCACATCGGCCAGGCAAGCCTGATCGCGGCTTCCGATCGGATGGGCGCGGTCGAAGACCAGTTCCACATGCAGGCCGTTGTTGCGCAGCAGGACCGCGTCCGGCGCCCGCGGGTCGCCCCGGTAGCCTGCGAATTTCCCGGGCTGTTCCAGCGGCAGGTCGTCCACCAGCAGCTTGCCGTCCTTGACGTGATAGCGCCGCGCATCCGCGTGGCTGGTGCCCGCGACCGGAAAGGCGTCGTCCAGAAACACCCGTGACCAGGCCACGACCCGCGCGCCGCGCCCGCGGTCATAGCCGCCGCCCGGCGGCGGGCTGCCCAGCGCATCCGTGCCATACAGGCAGTCGTAGAGGCTGCCCCAGCGGGCATTGGCCGCATTGAGCGCGTAGCGGGCATTGGTGATCGGAACCACCAGCTGCGGCCCCGGAATCGAGGCGATTTCCGGATCGACATTGGCGGTCTCGATCTCGAAATCCTCGCCTTCGGGCAGCAGATAGCCGATTTCGGTCAGGAACGCCTTGTAGGCGTCGTGATCATGCGGCGCGTCCCGGTGTTCGATGTGCCAGGCGTCGATCCGGGCTTGCAGCGCGTCGCGTTTTTCCAGCAGCGCCCGGTTTTTGGGCGTCAGTTCTGCCACCATGCGCGCCAGCCCCTCCCAGAACGCCGCGGCCGTCACGCCACTGCCGGGCAGGGCCCGCGCCTCGATGAACTCCGCCAGTTCCGGGGCCACCTGCAGCCCGCTCCGTTCCTGCCTGTCGCTCATGCCCATGCCCCTCGGTTGTGTGCCAACGAATGCAGATGCTACTAACCCAGCCGCGAAACCTCGGCAACCGGAACCGGTCGGCCCCGATCGGACCCGGCTTGCGGGGCACCGGAAAACCGGCATAGGGTCGGCGCGCAATGCAACCGACATGACGCGAGGCCCCGAGATGCGCGATGCCGCCCCGACCACGATCCATCTCAAGGATTACACGCCGTTCGGATACCTCGTGGACAGCGTCCATCTGACCTTCGACCTGGCGCCAAATGCCACGCGGGTCGCCGCGCGCATCGCCTTTCGCCCCAACCCGGAAGCCACCGATGCGACCTTTTTCCTGCATGGCGAGGATCTGAAGCTGATCCGCGCCGCAATCGACGGTGCCGACATAACGCCGAATGTCACGGAAACGGGCCTGACCGCGGACGTGCCGGATGGCCCGTTCACCTGGGAGGCCGAGGTCGAAATCGACCCGGCGAACAACACCGCGCTGGAGGGGCTCTACATGTCCAACGGCATGTATTGCACCCAATGCGAAGCCGAGGGCTTCCGCAAGATCACCTATTACCCCGACCGCCCCGACGTGATGGCCCCGTTCACCGTGCGCATCAACGGCGACCTGCCGGTGCTGCTGTCGAACGGCAACCCGACCGGAGCGGGCGACGGCTGGGCCGAATGGACCGATCCCTGGCCCAAGCCCGCCTATCTCTTTGCGCTGGTCGCGGGCGATCTGATCGCGCATTCGGACGGTTTCACCACCCGCTCGGGCCGGGACGTGGCGCTGAACCTCTGGGTGCGCCCCGGCGACGAGGACAAATGCGCCTTCGGCATGGAGGCGCTCAAGAAGTCGATGACCTGGGACGAGGAGGTGTACGGGCGCGAATACGATCTCGACGTGTTCAACATCGTCGCCGTGGACGACTTCAACATGGGCGCGATGGAGAACAAGGGGCTGAACATCTTCAACTCGGCCGCCGTCCTGGCCAGCCCGGAAACCTCCACCGACGCCAATTTCGAGCGGATCGAGGCGATCATCGCGCATGAGTATTTCCACAACTGGACCGGCAACCGCATCACCTGCCGTGACTGGTTCCAGCTGTGTCTCAAGGAGGGGCTGACCGTGTTCCGCGACGCGCAGTTCACCTCGGACATGAGGTCGGCTCCGGTCAAGCGGATCCATGACGTGATCGAACTGCGCGCCCGCCAGTTTCCCGAGGACAACGGCCCGCTGTCACACCCGGTCAGGCCCGAAAGCTTTCAGGAAATCAACAACTTCTATACGTCCACCGTGTACGAGAAGGGCGCCGAGGTGATCGGCATGCTCAAGCGGCTGGTCGGTGACGACGCCTATGCGGCGGCGCTGGAGCTCTATTTCGACCGCCATGACGGCCAGGCCTGCACCATCGAGGACTGGCTGCAGGTGTTCGAGGACGTGACCGGTCGCGACCTCAGCCAGTTCAAACGCTGGTATTCCCAGGCCGGAACGCCGCGCGTGAAGGTCGAGGAGGACTGGACCGACGGCACCTATACACTCACCCTCAGCCAATCCACCCCGCCCACGCCCGGCCAGCCCGACAAGCTGCCGCAGGTGATCCCGGTCGCCGTCGGTCTGCTGGGTCCGAACGGCGACGAGGTGCGGGGCACCGAAATCCTGGAACTGACCGAGGATCGCCAGAGCTTTGTGTTCACAGGGCTGGCCGCGCGGCCGGTTCCCTCCATCCTGCGCGGTTTTTCCGCCCCGGTGATCCTGGAGCGGGACACCACCGACGGCGAACGCGCCTTTCTGCTGGCCCACGACACCGACCCTTTCAACCGCTGGGAAGCCGGCCGGACGCTGGCGCAGGAGTCGTTGCTGGCGATGATCACCGAGGACGCCACCCCCAACGCCGATTATCTGGACGGGATGCTGGCGGTGTTGCGTGACGACTCGCTCGATCCCGCCTACCGGGCCCTGATGCTGGGGCTGCCGACGCAGTCCGAGCTGGCCGGCACCCTTTTCGACCGCGACACAACCCCCGATCCCATGGCGATCTGGACCGCCGTCGAGACCCTCAGGCAGGCCACGGCGCAACACCTTCAGGACTTTCTGCCGCGGATACACAGCCAGTCGCAGGTCGATGCGCCCTATCGCCCCGATCCGGACCAGTCGGGCAAACGGGCTCTGGGCAGCGCCGCCCTGGGCCTGATCTCGCGCCTCGACGGAGGGGCGCTGGCGGCGGCGCAATACGCCCGGGCCGACAACATGACGCTGCAGCTGACCGCGCTGGCCCATCTGCTGAAGTCGGGCAAGGGCGAGGCGGAACTGGCCGCGTTCCACGACCAGTGGCGGCACGAGCGGCTGGTCATCGACAAGTGGTTCGCCCTGCAGGTTTCGATGGCGCCGCCTGAAGAGACGCCGGAAATCGCGCGCCGGCTTACCGAACATCCCGAGTTCCACTGGAAGAACCCCAACCGGTTCCGCGCGCTGATGGGGTCACTGGCCATGAATCACGCCGGATTTCACCATGACAGCGGCCTGTCCTATGCGCTGCTCGCGGACTGGCTGATCCGGCTCGATCCGGTGAACCCCCAGACCGCCGCCCGCATGTGTACGGCCTTTCAGACCTGGCGGCGCTATGACGCGCGCCGACAGGAGCAAATGCGCGCGCAGCTGCACCGCATCGCCGAAACCCCCGGCCTGTCCCGCGACACAAGCGAGATGGTCACGCGCATTCTCGGCCGCTGAACCGCGAGCAGGATCGGATGCAGGAGCCCTTTGTCTTTACCCGGCACAACCGCAATCCGCGGACGGTCACGATCCTGATCGCCATCTACGGCGCCCTGATCGCGCTGGTCATCCTGTTCGACGCGGCATGGTGGCTGGTCGCCCTCATGGCGCTGCCCACCCTGCCCAGCCTGTGGGATCTGTGGGCCGACACCAGCGCCGGCATGTCCCTGGATCACGAGGCGCTGCGCTGGTTCACGGGCCGGCGCAGCGGCGCGCTGGAGATCGCGGACATCGACCACATGCGCTTTGACACGCGATGGGACTTCTCGGTGCGCGTTTCCGCCTGCCTGACCTCGGACAAGCGCATCCGGCTGCCCGACGAGGCCATGCCGCCCCATCGCCTGTTCGAACGGGTTCTGGCCAAGCGCGGGATCCGCGTCGAGCGCCATCATTTCCGGGTCTTCTGACCAGGATTCAAACCAGTCGGAGACCGAATGGCGTCGTGCAACGATTTAATGACCCTGCCGCGTTTTGTCCTGCCCTGGCCTTGATTACGCCGCATTGGCCGGTCATCAAGGCGCATGTTCATGAGTGCGTCCACCACGGATTTCGTTATGTTTGGTTTCGCCAAGAGGTTCGCCTCGGCCATTCCCGGTGTTCCGGGTCTCCGCCGCACCGGTGCGGTTCACAATCCCGGCTATGAGCCGGTCAAATCCAAAAGCGCCGAAATGCAGTTGAGCATTCCGGTGGCAAAGCGCAGTGCCGACGATCTCGTGGGTCAGCAGATGCTGGAACGCGGCCGCCATCTGGCCCGTCAGGAAAACTGGCACGCCTTGTCGCAGGAACTCTCCGCGGCCGACGCCGCCCGCGCCAAGGCGCCCGGCGGCACGCCGATTGCCGAACTGCTCGCCTATGGCGCCAGATCCGACGTGGTTCTGGCCGTGGAGCACGCCTTGTCCGAAGGCGTGGCGGCCGATGACGCGGCCCTGCTTGGCGGGGTGTCGGAACTCGAAGCCATCCTGAATGAACACGGGGACGATCCGATGATCGCGCTGGTCGTCGCCCAGGCGCATATCGACATCGCCTGGGCCTGGCGCGGCACCGGGTGGGAAACGACGCTGCCCCAGATCAACCGCAGCCGTTGTGCGGCCCATTTCGACCGGGCCGCCGACATTCTGTCCCGTAGCCGCCAAGCGGCCCCGGAAAGCCCCGCGGTGCTGGCCGCCTTCTGTGCGCTGCTGGCCGGAGGCCGGACCCCGGGCGTCAAGGTCGCCGACCAGTACGAGGCGCTGATCTCCCTCGATCCGAAGAACCAGAAATCCATGCGCGCCATGGGCAATCACCTGCTGCCCCGTTGGTTCGGCAGCCATGCCGAGCTGGAGCTCGAAGCGCGCCGGGCCGCCTCATACACCCAGGATCATTGGGGCGCGGGGGGCTACACCTGGGTGCAGTTCGATGCCATCGCGCTGGACGAGGCGGCCTGCGCCCGCGTCGATGTGGATTTCTTCATCGACGGGCTGCGCGACATCGCCAAACGGCGTCCGGATCAGGAGATGATCAATCTGCTGGCCGCCTATTGCACGATCACACTGCAGAACGGCCTCGGCCTGAACGAAGAGGCCGACCTGGCGCGCGACCGGATCGGGCAAGCGGCCAACTGGCTGATCCGCGACCACCTGACCGAGCTGCACCCGCTGATCTGGGCCCATGCCGCCGACGGGTTCAACAACAACGCCCGCATCAATTCGCCCGCCCGGTTCGCGGCGCGCGGATACAATCAGGCGGTTGAGGCGATCTCGACCCTGTTCCGCGACGAATTGCGGGGCGGGCAGAGCATCACCTTCACCCCGTCCGGGCCGCAGTTCTGGACATCGTGACCCGCCCGGCACCGTCCGGATCGATCTGGCCCGCCCTGCTCGTGTTGCCGTTGCCCCTTGCTCCTCGCGCGCGCCGGGCCTAATACGCAGGCTCAAGACTTCTGCGGACAAGAGGCGCGCCATGCTGGACCTGACCTACGACCTGCCGAAACCCAAGACCATCGCCGGGGCCAAGCACGATTGGGAACTGGTGATCGGGATGGAGGTGCATGCCCAGGTCTCGTCCAATGCCAAGCTGTTCTCGGGGGCTTCGACGAAATTCGGGGCCGAGCCGAACGCGAACGTGTCTTTCGTCGATGCGGCCATGCCGGGCATGCTGCCGGTGATCAACGAGTTCTGCGTGGAACAGGCCGTACGCACCGGGCTGGGGCTGAAGGCGCAGATCAACCTGAAATCGGCCTTCGACCGCAAGAACTATTTCTACCCCGATCTGCCGCAGGGATACCAGATTTCCCAGCTTTATCAGCCAATTGTCGGCGAAGGCGAAGTGCTGGTGGAACTGGGCGACGGCACCGCGCGCAAGGTGCGCATCGAGCGCATCCACATGGAACAGGACGCGGGCAAATCGATCCACGACATGGATCCGAACATGTCCTTCGTCGATCTCAACCGCACCGGCGTCTGCCTGATGGAGATCGTCAGCCGCCCCGACATCCGCGGCCCGGAAGAGGCCGCCGCCTATATCGCCAAGCTGCGCCAGATCATGCGGTATCTGGGCACCTGCGACGGCAACATGCAGAACGGCAACCTGCGGGCCGACGTGAACGTGTCGATCTGCCGACCGGGTGATTACGAGAAGTATCAGGAAACACAGGACTTTTCCAATCTCGGCACCCGCTGCGAGATCAAGAACATGAACTCGATGCGGTTCATCCAGCAGGCCATCGAGGTCGAGGCGCGCCGCCAGATCGCCATCGTGGAAGCGGGCGGCGAGGTCGAGCAGGAGACGCGGCTCTATGACCCCGACAAGGGCGAGACGCGCTCGATGCGGTCCAAGGAAGAGGCGCATGACTATCGCTATTTCCCCGACCCCGACCTGCTGCCGCTGGAGATCGAACAGGCCTGGGTGGACGACATCGCCGCCAGGCTGCCCGAGCTGCCGGACGAGAAAAAGGCGCGTTTTATCAATGACTTCGGCCTGACCGACTATGACGCCTCGGTGCTCACCGCCGAGGTGGAATCGGCCGCCTATTTCGAGGAAGTGGCCAGGGGGCGGAACGGCAAGGTGGCGGCGAACTGGGTCATCAACGAGCTGTTCGGGCGGCTCAAGAAGGAAGACCACGACATCACCGAGTCGCCGGTCTCGCCGACGCAGCTGGGGGCGATCATCGACCTGATCGCGTCGGACGCGATCTCGGGCAAGATCGCCAAGGAACTCTTTGAGATCGTCTATGTCGAAGGCGGCGATCCCATTGAAATCGTTGAGAAACGCGGCATGAAACAGGTGACCGACACCGGCGCCATCGAGGCCGCGCTGGACGAGATCATCGCCGCAAATCCGGCCCAGGTGGAAAAGGCCAAGGTGAACCCGAAACTGGCGGGGTGGTTCGTGGGTCAGGTGATGAAGGCCACCGGCGGCAAGGCCAACCCCAAGGCGGTGAACGAACTGGTGAGCGCCAAGCTGGGGCTCTGAATCGTCCGTTTTGTACCGGCTCCGGCAGGGGCTGTGTCCGGTTTGTACATCTTGGAAGGGGCACCCGATCGGGCCGGTTCTTTTCCAGGAGTGTTGAAAACGGCGCGACCTAGTTTCCGAAAAACACTTGGGGAGCTAGGTCGCGAAAACAATTGTCCGACTTCAGCTTTGCGGACGAAGCTGACCTTTGTCATTTTGCTGTCAGCGCATAGTGTCCTTGTGTTCGTCATGAATTTATCTTGGAGATTGAGAAAATGAGCGAAGTGACGATCTTCGGTCTTGGATTGATGGGATTGGCACTTGCCAAAACCTACCAAAGAGGCGGCGTCCCTGTAACGGTTTGGAACCGCACGATCGAAAAAGCAGAGGCGTTGGAGCCTGTGAATATCGTCGTCGCTCAAACGGTTTCAGAAGCGATGGCTGCAAGTCCGGTTTCAATCATCTGTGTAGACAATCCCAATTCGGTTCTTACCCTCTTTGGGAACAGTCAGATCGAGCCGCTGCTGGATGGTCGAACAATTATTCAACTCAGCACCAGCCTGCCAAGACAGGTGAGAAAAGACCAAACATGGCTGGCAGAAAGAAACGCTGACTTTCTATACGGAGCTATTCACTGTGGCCCCCAAGAATTGGGAACGAAAGACGGTAATATCCTGATTTCCGGCCCTCGTTCCGTCTACAAGTCGGTTGAAGGTCTCCTGAGCCATCAGGGCGGGAAGATTGAGTATCTTGGCGACGACATCGCAGCCGTATCCGTGCTTGACCTGGCATGGTTATCGACCCGTTTCGGTGAGTTTATGGGAATGCTGCACGCTTCCAACATATGCCAATCAGAGGGGATCGAACTGCAAAAATTCATTTCGATGTTTCCTGATAATGCACGCATTCAGCATCATGTCGGAACGATACGGGATGGCACTTACGATCAAAGAACGGCCACGTTATCCGTTTGGCGGGCATCGCTCGAACTGTTGAAGCAGCAAGCCGATGACGCTGGCATGGATGCCGGCTTCCCAAACCACGTTGGCGGCCTTTTCGAAAGGGCAATCAAAGCCGGCTACGGCGAAGAACATGTGATGGCGTTGTTCAAAGTTCTGAAAGGCGATGGAAGAACGGTCGATTGACAGTTTGGCCTCAAAGTTCACCTTCGCCCCGAGTTCGCTTCCGACGCTCCCGACCATTCCTGAAAACCGGCAACATTGACCACAAAGGGCTGGCCGATGGACTCCCAATTCTGGTCGGCCCGCCCCTACCCCTCGAACAGCCTGCGCAGGGCGTCGGTGTCCGCTCCGTGCGTCAGCAGGCCCAGCATCAGGAGCAGGCGGGCCTTGCTGGAGGGCAGGTCTCCGCCCAGGATGCAGCCGGCCTTTTGCAGCGTCGCGCCGCCGCCCTGGTCGGCATAGATCGGCTCGACCCGGCCATGGTAGACGCGGGTGGTGATGACGACCGGGATGCCCTTGCCCAGCGCGTATTCGATGGCCTTGAAGGTCGGGGCGTTCACGTTGCCCGCGCCGACGCCCTGCACCACCAGCCCCTGCGCGCCGCCATCGACCGCCTGGCGCAGCAGGCGGCCGTCGGAGCCGGCATAGTCCTGCACGATCGGCACCTCGGGCAGCGCGGCCGGCAGCGGATCGGGCAGCGGCAGGCGGAGCCGGTGCAGGCGGTCGTTGAAGCGCCGCACCCTGTCGTCGAAGACATAGCCCAGATAGCCCTTTTCGCCGGACTGGAAGGTCTGGACATTGGTGGTCTGGGTCTTGCGCACGTCGCGGGCGGAGTTGACGTAGCGGTTCAGCGTGACGGTCACGCCCCAGTTCCGCGCATCGGGCGACAGCACCTGCGCCACCGCGTTGTGGATGTTGCCCGGCCCGTCGGCATTGGGGCTGGAGGCGACGTTCATGGCCCCGGTGAACACCACCGGCTTGTCGCTCTGCAGGGTCAGATCCACGAAGAACGCGCCCTCGGCCATGGTGTCGGTGCCGTGGGTGACGACGGCCCCGGCGATGTCGTCGCGGGCCAGGATCGCGTCGAGATCGGCGCTGAGCCGGGCCCAGTCCAACGGGGTCATCTGCGAGGAGTCGATGTTGCTGAACTGCAGCACGCCGATATTGGCCAGCCTGGACAGGCCCGGCACGGCGGCGACCAGATCCTGGGCCGAAACCGCCGGCACCGCGCCGCCGGTCTTGGGGTCGGTGCGTTCGGCGATGGTGCCGCCGGTGGCGACCACCGCCACGTTGGGCAGGTCCGGGCTTTGCGCCGCGAATTCCAGCTTGAGCGCCGCGTTCTGCGCCCTTGTCGGGCCGGTCAGTGCGGCGCCCAGGGCAAGGGCCAGCAGGGCCGCGGCGGCGCAGCGGATCGTCGTCGGCATGGAGTCCCCCCGTCTTCGGTCTCGAAACGCCAGTTTGGCAGGGCGCGGGGATTTGGCAAGCGTCAGGATTTCTCGGGGGCCGGGCGGGTGCGGTCGAGGACGCGCAGCGCGTAGAGCAGCACCGCCAGCGACAGGGCGGCGGTGATCCAGAACACCGCGGCGAAACTGCCGGTGGAGGTGTAGACCGTGCTGCAGATCGCCATGCCGACCGTGCCGCCCAGCAGCTGGCTGCTCAGCACGATCCCGCCCGCCTGCCCCTGCATCTCGGGCGGCACCGACATCATCACGGCGCGCTGCGGCGGCACGAACAGGAACGAGACCGCGATGCCCCAGAGCAGCAGGCCGCCGAAGACCGGCAGCGTTGCGCCCGCCGCCATGCCCAGCGCCATCGCGGCGATGCCGAGCGTGGTGCCCGCCACTCCCAACAGCGACGGCGCGCGGGTGCCGTAGCGGTCGGCGGCCTTGCCGGCGAAGGTGGCCATGAGCATCGGCGGCGCCACCGCCGGCAGCAGCGCCACCCCGGCCATCAGCGGCGACAGGCCCATCGCCTTCTGGAAATACATGGCGCCGAAGACGAAGGTGGCGATCTTGACGAACTGGGCCAGCAGCACGATCAGGTTGGAGGCGGCGAAGGTGGTGTTGGCGAACAGCCGCACCGCGATCAGCGGCGTCGCCGATTTCAGCTCGGCCGGGACCAGCAGGCTCAGCATGGCGAGGCCCAGGACCAGCGGCCCCCAGACATCCGGCCGCCCCCAGCCGCGGTCGGGCCCTTCCATGATCGCAAACACCGTCAGCGTCAGGCCGCCGACCAGCAGGAACAGGCCGGGCCAGTCGAACGCCTCGTCCGGCAGGTTGGGCGGGTCGCGCCAGTAGCGCCAGGTGACGACGGCCACCGCCAGGACGATCGGCGGGTTGATCCAGAAGATCCAGCGCCAGGACAGGTACTCGGTCAGCAGACCGCCGACCAGCGGGCCGAGGGCCAGAAAGGTCGTGCCGATCGCGCCGTAGATGCCCAGCGCCATGCCGCGTTCGGACTCGTCGAAGGACAGCGACACCAGCACCAGCGACAGCGGAAAGATGATCGCCGCCCCCACCCCCTGCACCGCCCGCGCCAGGGTGAGCGTGGTGCCGTCGCCCGCAAACCCCGCCACCGCCGAGGCGAGGCCAAAGACCATCAGGCCGCACACCACCAGAACCCGGGTGCCCAGAATGTCGCCCAGGCGTCCCGCCGCCCCGGCCAGCGCCGCCAGCACCAGCAGATAGATGTTGACCACCCAATGTGCCCCAAGTGCGGTCAGGCCGATCTCGCGCTGGATCGTGGGCAGCGCCACCCCGACCACCGTCTCGTCCAGCAGAATGACGCCGAGGATGACGCCCATCGCGCCCAGTATCCACCAGCGCGTGTCGGAAATCTCGGCCATTGTCGGTCTGCCTTCGATGACTGCGGGGCAAGGGGCGGTGGATCCGTGCATTAGGCCCGATGGCCGGACGCGGCGTCAAGGTCCGGCCCGGCGGAAATGCCGCCCCTGCCGCGGCAACGTCCCCGTGCCCTCTGGCCTTTCCGCGCCGGGTTGGAGTAGGGTGCGCGCAATCGACAGAGGCCCGAGCATGACCCGTTTCGAATACAAGGTGGTTCCCGCCCCTCAGAAGGGCACCAAGGCCAGGGGCGTGAAGACGCCCGAGGGGCGGTTCGCGTTGTCCGTGGAGCAGCTGCTGAACGCCATGGGGGCGGAGGGCTGGGAATATCTGCGCGCCGAACTGCTGCCCAGCGAAGAGCGCACGGGGCTGACCGGATCGACGGTGAACTGGCGCAACCTGCTGGTGTTCCGGCGCCCGGCGGAGGCCGCCGTGGTCCCGGCCCCGTCGCCCACCGAAACGCCCGAAGGGGTGCCGCTGGCCCGTCCGGTTCCGGGGCCGCAGACCGTGGCCGCGCCGGCGCCGATTTCGCAGGCGCCCGAGGATCCGCCGCTGTCGTTCAAATCGGAGCGCGAAGGCGACGGGCCGCCGGCGCCCGAGGATGACGCCGGCAAGGACGACAAGACCTGAGCGGCGGCGCCGCGCGGGCTGGATTTGAACCAAGAGCTTCGGGGAGGTGCGGCATGGACCGGTTCACCGGCGGCTGCCTTTGCGGCGACGTTCGATTCGAGGCGGCGGGGCGTCCCCATCGCGTCGGGCTGTGCCATTGTCTGGACTGCCGCAAGCACCATGGCGCCCTGTTTCACGCCTCGGCGATCTTTCCGGCCCACGCGGTGTCCGTCACCGGCGAGACCCGGGCGTTCCGGGGGCGGCATTTCTGCCCCCGCTGCGGCTCGTCCGTGTTCGGGCGCTCGGGCGACGAGACCGAGATCAACCTCGGCGCGCTGGACGCGGCCAACCGGTTCGAACCGACCTATGAGCTCTGGACCGTCCGGCGCGAAACCTGGCTGCCGCCCTTTCCGGTCGCCCGCCGGTACGAGACCGATCGCGGCCCCTCCGGGCGCACCGGGGCGTGAGGCCCCCGGCGCGCGCCCTCAGGCGTCGATATCCAAGGCCAGCGCGTGGATGCGCGGCACGATGTCGCCCAGCGCCGCATGCACCGCGCGGTGGCGGGCGACGCGCGACTGGCCCTTGAACGCCGCGGCGCGGATGCGCACGTTGAAATGGCTCTCGCCGCCCTCGCGATAGCCGGCATGGCCGCGATGGCTTTCGCTGTCGTCCACGACCTCCAGTTCGCGCGGATCGAAGGCGGCGGTCAGCCGGGCCCGGATGTCGTCGGTTATGCTCATTTCCGCTCGGCGGCAAGAATTTTGCCGCCCCCCTCTTCTATCTTCGGCCACTTACTTTAAACTGCTGCCTCCGAGTCGAGAAGACGAGTTCGCAAGGAGCCGCGCCATGGTAAAACCAGACCCGTTCGGGTTCGACATGTCCGTTTCGAGCGCCAAGAAAAAGAACCCGCGCGGGCGGCGGGGCATGTCCGGCGCGTCGGAGACCTCGGTGCGAATCTGCGACCACGAGGGCTGCAACGAACCCGGCAAGTTCCGCGCGCCCAAGGCGCCGGACGTGCTGGACGACTATTACTGGTTCTGCCAGCAGCATGTGCGCGAATACAATCAGAAATGGAACTTCTTCGACGGCACCACCGAGGCCGAACTGAACGCGCAGCGGTCCAAGGACAAGGTGTGGGAGCGCGAGACCAAGCCGTTCACCGACCCCGAGACGCGGGCCTGGGCGCGGCTGGGCATCGAGGATCCGCATCAGGTGCTGGGCGAGAACGCCACCAAGAATCCCGGCCGCGCCAGCGCCGGGCGCCGCCTGCCCCCGACCGAGCGCCGCGCCATCGAGATCCTCGAGGCCAAGGACAGCTGGACCAAGGCCGAGGTGCGCAAGGCGTACAAGAAGCTGATCAAGGTGTTGCATCCCGACATGAACGGCGGCGACCGCAGCCAGGAGGAGCAGCTGCAGGAAGTGGTCTGGGCCTGGGACCAGATCAAGGACAGCCGCAACTTCAAATAGGCGCGGGCTTCTATCTGGTCGAAAATACCCCGGGGTGAATTGCCCGCAGGGCAAGAGGGGCAGCGCCCCTTTCCCCCCGCGGCAGGAAAAGGGCGCCGGTCCGGCGCCCCTCCCGGTTCCGCATGTGCGACGGCCCTAGCCGCCCTGGTTGCGCTGCAGCGATTCCAGCACCTGGTCGATCGAGAAGCTCGCCGGTTTCTGGCGCGGCGGGTAGTCCTGGAACGTGCCCAGGAACTGCGCCACGAAGGCCTGCGCGGGCACCAGCAGATAGGTCCGGTCGAGCCGCCATTTCGAGTAGCCGATCGATTCGTGCTGCGCCCGTTCGAAGGGGTCGCTGTAGAGGTCGATGATCTTGGGCAGCCGCAGGAAGGTCAGCGGTTCCTGCCACACGTCGAACCCTTCGGCCCGCTGTTCGGCGAACACCACCTTCCAGCGGTTGTAGCGCAGGTTCACCAGATCGCCGCCATCGGAGAAATAGAGGAACTCGCGCCGTGGCCCTTCCTCGGTCTCGCCCTTGAAGTAGGGCAGGAAGTTGTAGCCATCCAGATGCACCGGCTCGTTGCCCTCGCCGAAGGGCGCTTCGGTCAGCATGGTCTCCTTCATGTTGGCGTCGCCCAGCGCGGCCATGAAGGTGGGGAACCAGTCGAGATGGCTGATGATCTGGTGCGACTTGCGTCCCGGTTCGATCACGCCCGGCCATTTCAGCAGCAGCGGCACCCGGTAGCCGCCTTCCCAGTTGTCGTTCTTTTCGCCCTTGAACGGCGTGGTGCCGCCGTCGGGCCAGGAAAACACCTCGGCGCCGTTGTCGGTGGAATACATCACCACCGTGTTGTCGGCGATGCCCAGCTCGTCGAGCTTGTCGAGCATCTGCCCAACCATCTTGTCATGCTCCACCATGCCGTCGGGATAGACGCCGAGGCCGGTCACGCCCTGGCTTTCCTCCTTGAGGTGGGTGAAGATGTGCATCCGGGTGGTGTTGTACCAAAGGAAGAACGGCTTGTCCTGCTCCACCGCGCGGTCGATGAAGTCGAGCGCGCCGGCGGTCACTTCTTCGTCGATGGTCTCCATCCGCTTGCGGGTCAGCGGGCCGGTATCCTCGACATTGCCGTCCGCGCTGGAGCGGATCACGCCGCGCGGGCCGAAGTTTTCGCGAAAGGCCGGATCCTTGGGATAATCCACGTTTTCCGGCTCTTCCTCGGCGTTGAGATGGTAGAGATTGCCGAAGAACTCGTCGAAGCCGTGATTGGTGGGCAGGTGTTCGTCGCGGTCGCCCAGGTGATTCTTGCCGTATTGGCCGGTCATGTAGCCTTTGGACTTCATGTATTCGGCGATGGTGGGATCCTTTTCGCTCATCCCCTCCTTGGCGCCGGGCAGGCCGACCTTGAGCAGACCGGTGCGAAAGCCGGACTGGCCGGTGATGAAGCTGGCGCGTCCGGCGGTGCAGGACTGTTCGCCATAGGCGTGGGTGAACAGCATGCCCTCGTCGGCGATGCGGTCGATGTTGGGGGTCTCGTACCCCATCATGCCCTGGTTGTAGGCGCTGACGTTCCAGTAGCCGATGTCATCCCCCCAGATGATCAGGAAATTCATCGGCTTGTCCTGCGCGAAGGCGGCAGTCCCGCCCGTCATCACGCCAGCGCACATCAACGCGACGGCCGCTGGCTTTTTCAGCCGTATCAGAGCCTTGAAAGAAATCATGGGATACTCCCCCCTGGTTCGTTGTAAGACTTGCTGATTGAAATACTACGATATTTGCGGGAAGATGCTTAGCATTTCCGGCCAAAAGGATTTGCTGCATTAGTATGTCGGACAATGCATTGAAGAGTTTTGGAAACGGTACGGGAGCTACGGAATGATCCGACTCGACCTTGTATTTGCGCCCGCACTGAGTCCGGTGTTCGGTGCGACGGACGTGCCAAGCAGCAAACTGGAACGGCTGGCCGAGCGGGCCGGGCTTCCCGGAAGTATCGTGGACAACCCGAATGGATTTGTTCCCCTTCACGCGACCGAGCTTTTTCTCGATTTGGTCCAGCGCACCAACGGTCAGCAGAACTTTCTTTTCGACAGTCTTTCGAATGACCCGACAGAGCGCGAGCAGACGAAGTCCGTCGTCGGCGTCCCCCTGCCCATCGGCGTTACCAACAAGGAAGCGCTGGAGGACATGACACAGGCCTTCAACGGGTTCATCACTGGTGCCCGTTTCTCCTGCGAGATCCGCGGTCTGCAGGTCTGGGTGCTGCGCACCACATCTGCTACCGAATGGTCCGACCAATGGTCCGTGCTGCAATACAACCTGAGCATCATGATCTCAGGTGCCCGACGCATCCTTGCGTCGGGCCTTGAGCCTGTTGCGCTTCGGCTGCCAATTGCCTTGCGGTCAAGGGATCTGCCAGAAAACCTGAAAGACCTGCCCGTGGAACTGGACGACACCCATTTCGGGTTGGCGTTTGATCTTGAGGATGTCATCCGTGCCGGCGCCAGCGTGGAAGACGCCGGAGAACGCGACATGTCACCTGAGGTCAAACCTTTGGACAGTCAGCCACTGGAAGCGCTGACGGCCTGCATGACCAAGTTCCTGGCATCGTCGCCGGTCGATGTTTCCGCACACAGGGTCGCCACCGCTTTCGGGATCAGCGAACGTAGTTACCGAAGGAAACTGGCCGCATACGGGACGCGTCACTCGAAACTGCTGTCAAATGCCCGACTGAATACCGCGCGCAGGATGCTCGCTTTGCCGGAGTGCAGCATTACCGATGTTGCCTATGAGCTGGGCTACGCCAATTCTGGTGATTTCACCCGGTTTTTCAAGCAACGGATGGGCTGTACACCCTTGGCTTACAGGCGGTTGCACGGCTGAGCCCTGATCCGCGCCGAAACGAAGCTGGGTCCGCCACCCTTGCGGAACGATGCGGTGTTGCGGCGAGACCAGCCGGTCACGGACCGGCAGGCCCGGTCCAAGCGCGCCGCGACTGATCCGCACCGGGCGCAAGCCTGGGCCGACGTGAAGCCGATCAGCGCAGAGTGTCTGTTGCCCCATCGAACTGAGTGTGGCCAGACCGCCATCTGCAAGCCGAAGCTGCTCGCTGGCAGCGATGTCTTGGACTGCAGCCCGGCCAGTTCGAAATGAAACGCTGTATCGGTCGGCGGACTGCACGGCTTTCCCTTGCCCTTGTCCGCGATATGTTGCACCAAGCACGGGTTCAGACGCCCATCGGATTTCGGGGCACAGGATAAGGACGGCACAGATGGCTGACGGATCGATCGACATCAATGCAAAACCCACCGAAGAGATCTCGGTCCGTGACGTATTCGGCATCGACACCCACATGACGGTGAAGGGATTCGCCGAAGCCAGCGAGCGCGTGCCGGTGATCGATCACACCTACAAGTTCGACCCCGAGACCACGCTGGCGATTCTGGCCGGGTTCGCCCATAACCGTCGGGTGATGATCCAGGGCTATCACGGCACCGGCAAATCGACCCATATCGAGCAGGTGGCCGCCCGCCTCAACTGGCCCTGCGTCCGGGTCAACCTGGACAGCCATATCAGCCGGATCGACCTGATCGGCAAGGACGCGATCAAGCTGCGCGACGGCAAGCAGGTGACGGAGTTCCACGAGGGCATCCTGCCCTGGGCGCTGCGCAATCCCGTGGCCATCGCCTTTGACGAATATGATGCGGGCCGGGCCGACGTGATGTTCGTGATCCAGCGGGTGCTGGAGCATGACGGCAAGCTGACCCTGCTGGACCAGAACGAGATCATCACCCCGCACCCCTATTTCCGCCTGTTCGCCACCGCCAACACGGTCGGTCTGGGCGACACCACCGGGCTTTATCACGGGGTGCAGCAGATCAACCAGGCGCAGATGGACCGCTGGTCGCTGGTCTCGACGTTGAACTATCTGAGCCACGACGCCGAGACGATGATCGTGCTGTCGAAGGCGCCGCATTACAACACCGAGAAGGGCCGCAAGACCGTCAGCCAGATGGTGACGGTGGCCGACCTGACCCGCACCGCCTTCATGAACGGCGATCTCAGCACGGTGATGAGCCCGCGGACGGTGATCAACTGGGCCCAGAACGCCGAGATCTTCCGCGACGTGGGCTATGCGTTCCGGCTGTCCTTCCTGAACAAATGCGACGAGCTGGAGCGGCAGACCGTGGCCGAGTTCTATCAGCGCTGCTTCGACGAGGAACTGCCGGAAAGCGCGGCGCGAGCGGCGTTGGGGTAATCGCCGACCCTGCCATGCTTGTCGGCCTGATCGGCGGGATCGGCGTCGCCGCGACGGTGGTCCAGTGTCAGCGGCCCAGCGCGGCGGGCGCCGATCTCTGACGCCTGGCCGGGCGGTCAGGTGATGCGATGCGGGCAATGCCGCGCCGCGGTTGGCGCGCAGCCGGCGCAATCCCATCTTGATACTTGTTTTCAGTATGATTGCGGCGCTTCTTCATCCATCGCGTGTGGCGGCCGGATCACATCCGGTCACGACTTTTGTATATACATATTTTATACAAAGTGATTCACTCGTATAGTCATTTCATGTCAGTATCACGACCCATAGTGCTGTGCGGCGTGGTCTTGGTTCTCGGTGCTTCCGCCGCCTCCGCCCTGCCCGACCGGCCATCGGAACGGGCCGAGATGTTCGCCACCTGTTCGGGCCGCATGGATGCGCTGGCGACACGTCAGCGGGCGCGGATGGATGGGGATGCCCGCACCAACGAGCGGTTGCAGGCCGAATTCGACTATCTGCTTGAAGCGGTGATGCCCAATGCCCTGTCCGAGGGGATCGACGCGGCCCAGCCGAAACGGTGGCGGGACCGCGGCTGGATCGAGATCGCCTTTCTGCTGGCGGATGTGGATTACAGCTTTGACGCGCGCCGGGCCGAAATGGCCCGCCGGCTGCTGACCCGCAAGATCACGGACTGCCGCAAGGTTCTGCTCTGACCCGGTGACGGGGCGGGCGGAAATGCGGGGCGGCCCTATGGTCAAGGCCGGGGAATGGTTCTAGGTTGCCGGGGCAGACCACAACCGGACCCGCAGCCGATGAACAAACCGTCAGACAACCCCGCCGATCCGTTCAAGAAGGCCCTGGCCGAAGCCACCAAGGTGATGGCCGACGATCCCGAACTGTCGGTCAGCTATTCGGTCGATCCGGCGGGCATGTCGGGGGATTCGATGCGGCTGCCGCAGGTCAGCCGGCGGATGAGCCGCGAAGAGGTGCTGCTGGCGCGGGGCACGGCGGATGCGCTGGCGCTGCAGCGCAGGTATCACGACGACGCGACCCATGCGCGCTATGCCCCGCCGGGGGACATGGCGCGCGACCTCTACGAGGCGATGGAGGTGGCCCGCTGCGAGGCGATGGGCGCGCGCGACATGCCCGGCACCGCCAGCAACATCGATGTCAAGATCGGCCACGAGGCGATCCGGCGCGGCTATGACCAGTGCAAGCAGCCCTCGGAGGCGCCGCTGCCGGTGGCGGCGGGCTATCTGATCCGGCATCTGGCCACGGGGCGCGACCTGCCGCCGGCGGCGGAGAACGTGATGAACCTGTGGCGCGGCTTCATCGAGGAGCAGGCGGGCGGGACGCTGGAGAACCTCAACGACATCCTGTCGGATCAGGCGGAATTCGCCAGGTTCTCCCGGCAGGTGATCAAGGATCTGGGCTATGGCGACCAGCTGGGTGAAGACCCGGACGAGCTGGACGAGGATCAGGACGATCAGGCCGAGGACGACGCCGAGGAACAGCCCGACCCGGACAGCACCGGCCAGGACGACCAGGACGAACAGGACGCCGACGCCACCCCCGAGCAGACCCAGGAAGAGCAGCAGGACAGCTCGCAGGCGCAGGTCTCGATGGACGAGATGGCCGAGGACGAGCTGGGCGAGGAGGCCGAGATGCCGGAGGGCGAGGCGCCGCTGGAGCCGCCCGCCCCGCCGCCGGCCTCGGAGGCCGATCCGGATTACCGGGTCTATCTGAACAGCCATGACGAGGAGATCGCGGCAGAGGATCTGGCCGAGCCGGCCGAGCTGGAGCGGCTGCGGGCCTATCTGGATCAGCAGCTGGAGCCCCTGAAGGGCGCGGTCAGCCGTCTGGCCAACAAGCTGCAGCGCCGGTTGCAGGCGCAGCAGAACCGGACCTGGGAGTTCGACCGCGAGGAAGGCATTCTGGATGCCGGCCGGCTGGCGCGGGTGGTGGCGAACCCCACGACGCCGCTGAGCTTCAAGGTCGAGAAGGACATGGAGTTCCGCGACACGGTGGTGACGCTGCTGCTGGACAATTCCGGCTCGATGCGGGGACGGCCGATCTCGATCGCGGCGATCTGCGCCGACGTTCTGGCGCGGACGCTGGAGCGGTGCAACGTCAAGGTCGAGATCCTGGGCTTTACCACCCGCGCCTGGAAGGGCGGACAGGCGCGCGAGGCGTGGCTGAACGATGGCCGCCCGCAGCAGCCGGGGCGGCTCAACGATCTGCGCCACATCGTCTACAAGAGCGCCGACGCGCCCTGGCGGCGGACCCGGCCCAATCTGGGGCTGATGATGAAGGAGGGGCTGCTGAAGGAGAACATCGACGGCGAGGCGCTGGAATGGGCGCATCGGCGGATGGTCCAGCGGCGCGAGCAGCGCAAGATCCTGATGGTGATCTCGGACGGGGCGCCGGTGGACGACTCGACGCTGAGCGTGAACCCGGCCAACTATCTGGAGAAGCACCTGCGCGACGTGATCGCCATGGTCGAGAAGCGCAGGATGGTCGAATTGCTGGCCATCGGCATCGGCCATGACGTGACCCGGTACTACGACCGCGCCGTGACGATCACCGATGTCGAGCAGTTGGCGGGCGCGATGACCGAGCAGCTGGCGGCACTGTTCGACAAGGATCCGCGCGCCCGCGCCCGTGTCATGGGGATCAAGCGCGCGAGTTGAGCCGCTCCGTCAGGGGCCAGTGGCGGAAAGCGGAGGTTTTGCACGCCATCGCGCGCCCCAGGATTTGCGCCCCCTCGCGCTGCCCCGGAGAGGTATCTGCAGAACGATGAGCCTGGTGAAGGGCCATCCGCAGACGTCCCGCCCATGTGGAGGGGCGCGCTCGGCTGCGCCGGGCGGCGCGCTCGGCATCGGAGGGCGGAAGGTGGCGGGCGGCGAGGTGGCGCAGCAGGGCGGTATCGGTCGGGATCATCGTGGGTCTCCTTTGTCCGGTCTGGCCCCAGATTGGCGAACGCAGGCACGCCTTGCTTGACGGAATCCCTTGGGAACCCCTGCGGTTTCCCTGTCTTTTGCGTTATTGCTTGCCACAGATCCGTACGGGAGATGTAGTTGTCCCATGCGATATGACTTCGCCGATTGCTGTCTCGATACCGAGACCTTGACCCTGACCCGCGCCGGGGCACCCGTGAAGGTGGAGCCACAGGTGTTCGACCTGCTGCGCCTACTGATCGAGAACCCGGGTCGCGTGGTGACGAAGGACGAGATCGTGGACCGCGTCTGGAATGGGCGGATCGTGTCGGAGAGCGCGATCTCGGCGCGGATCGCGGCGGCGCGCAAGGCGGTGGGCGACGACGGCAAGGCGCAGCGGGTGATCCGCACGGTGGCCCGGCGCGGGCTGCAGATGGCGGCGGCGGTGAGCGGCCGCGCGACCGAAGCGGCGGACGCGCCCCGCGTGGCCGACACAAAGGGCGACGCACCCCAGCCTATCCGTTACCTGCGCCTGCCATCGGGGCACTACATGGCCTATGCGGTGACGGGGTCGGGTCCGCCGGTGATCTCGGTCGGGCATGGGCGTACGGATATCGAAGCGTCATGGCAGTTGCAGTTCGAGCGCGCGCGCTTTGCCGCCCTGGCCCGACACAACACGGTGATCCGGTTCGACGCCATCGGATCGGGGCATTCGGACCGCAGCCCGGATCGCGCTGCAATCGCCGATCAGGCCGAGGATATCGGCCATCTGGCCGACGCGCTTGGGCTGGACCGCTTTGCGTTGTGCTCGCATTCCGGCGGGTGCAATGCCCTGATGCACTATGCCGCGCATAACCCCGACCGGGTGAGCCGGATCGCCATGACGGGCGCCTATGCCGAAGGCCGGCTGGTGCGCAAGGATGGCGAGTCGCTATCCACCGACCCGCTGCGGGAGATGATAGCGCAGGGCAAGGCCGCGCAGGACAGCGCCTTCTTTGCCGCGGCGATGCTGACCTATCAGCCCGAAGGACCGCTTGAGGACGTGATTGCCTTTGCGCAAATGGTCCAGAACGCCGCCAGCCCGGAATTCGAACTGCGCATCCGCGACATCATCAACCACCATTCCAGCATGGCGCTGTTGCACCGCATCGCCTGCCCGGCACTGATCCTGCATTCGCGCGGGGATTCGGTGCATCCGCTGTCCGAGGCACAAAAGCTCGCGCGTGGCATACCCGGCGCCGAACTGGTCGTGCTGGAATGCCGCAACCACATCCCGATGCCCGGCAATGCCGCGTATGAAACATATGTTGCGGCGCTGGCCGGGTTTCTTGCGTCAGGGGCGTGAGCGGTGCGACCGACCCCTTGATCCGGGCAGGCCGAGGGCGTATCTTTCGCCCATGCGACGACCCATCTCCTGACCCCACCCCTCCTTGCACGCCTCACGACAGCCGAAACGCGCGGTGCGTTTCGGGCGCGAGGTGCAATGGAGGACGATATGGACAAACGGTTCACCCATCTGCTGCGCGAGTATCAGGAGGCGCGGCAAGCCTATCTCAGGGCCAAGATCGCGCTTCTCGATCATCTTCTGAAGCTGCGCCGCAGGCATCTGGCGCGTCAGCCCCGGCCCATCGAACTGCCCGGCTACGAAGAGTGACCGCCCGGCCCTGCCCCCTTGCCACCGGGGGCGGGTGCCGCCATGATCCGCGCCGGCAGGCAGAGCAACCGGCAGGAGACCCCCATGTTCCAGAGTTTCGACGTTACCGCCCGGCCCGAACAGGGGCCGCCGCGCCTGAGCGCCCTGCGCGCCGAGATGGCGCGCGAGGGGCTGGACGGGTTTCTGGTGCCGCGCGCCGATGCGCATCAGGGGGAATATGTGGCGGCGCGCGACGAGCGGCTAGCCTGGCTGACCGGGTTCACCGGCTCGGCCGGGTTCTGCGCCGCCTTGGCGGATGCGGCGGGGGTGTTCGTGGACGGGCGCTATCGCACCCAGGTCAAGGCGCAGGTGGCGGATGTGTTCACGCCGGTGCCCTGGCCGGACGTGTCGCTGACCCAGTGGCTGAAGGAGAAGCTGCCCGAGGGCGGGCGCGTCGGCTTCGACCCCTGGCTGCACGCGGCCGAGCAGATCGCGACGGCGGGGGCCGAGCTTGCGGGGACGGGCATCGAGCTGGTGCGCTGCGACAACCTGGTGGATCGCATCTGGACGGATCAGCCCGAGCCGCCGATGAACCCGGTCCGGGCGCATCCGGTGGAGTTCGCGGGCGAAAGCGCCGAGGCCAAGATCGCGCGGCTGGCGGAGGATCTGGAGAAGGCCGGGCGCAAGGCGGCGGTGATCACCCTGCCGGATTCGATCATGTGGCTGCTGAACATCCGCGGTTCGGACATTCCGCGCAACCCGGTGGCGCATGGCTTTGCCATCCTGCATGCAGAAGGCCGGGTCGATCTGTTCATGGCAGCGCGCAAACTGGGCGATCTGGCCGTTGGGCTGGCGCCGCAGGTCACGCTGCACGCGCCGGACGGGTTCCTGGCGGCGGTCGCGGCGCTGGACGGCCCGGTGCAGGCCGACAAGGGCACCCTGCCGCAGATCGTGGCGGAGGCCCTGGGCGACCGGCTGGCGGGCGGCGGCGATCCCTGCGCCCTGCCCAAGGCGCGCAAGAACGCGGCCGAGATCGCCGGCACCGCCGAGGCGCATCTGCGCGATGCGGCGGCGGTGGTGGAACTCCTGGCCTGGCTCGACGCCCAGCCGCCGGGGAGCCTGACCGAGACCCAGGTCGTCACCCGGCTGGAGGCGTGCCGCCGCAAGGACAACGCGCTGCAGGACATCGCCTTCGACACCATCGCCGGAACCGGACCCAACGGTGCGATCATGCATTACCGCGTCACGGAGGAGACCGACAGCCGGCTGGAGGACGGGCATCTGCTGGTGCTGGACAGCGGCGGGCAGTATCTGGACGGCACCACCGACATCACCCGGACGATCGCGATCGGTACGGTGGGCGACGAGGAAAAGGCCTGTTTCACCCGCGTGCTCCGGGGCATGATCGCCATGTCGATGCTGCGCTGGCCGGTGGGGCTGGCCGGGCGCGACATCGAATGCGTGGCGCGGCTGCCCCTGTGGCAGGCGGGGCAGGATTTCAACCACGGGGTCGGGCATGGGGTGGGGGCCTACATGAACGTGCATGAAGGCCCGCAACGGCTGGCGCGCACCAGCCACGTGCCGCTGGAGCCGGGGATGATCCTGTCGAACGAGCCGGGCTATTACCGCGAGGGCGCGTTCGGCATCCGGATCGAAAACCTGGTGGTGGTGGAAGAGGCCCCCGCCCTGCCCGGCGGCGATTCCGAGCGGGCGATGCTGTGCTG
This sequence comes from Ruegeria sp. BHSB196, assembly GCF_059613135.1. Taxonomy (NCBI): domain Bacteria; kingdom Pseudomonadati; phylum Pseudomonadota; class Alphaproteobacteria; order Rhodobacterales; family Roseobacteraceae; genus Ruegeria; species Ruegeria sp. BHSB196. The sequence goes on along the minus strand of NZ_JBXWRY010000003.1, from coordinate 190,254 downwards.
GCGCACGCTGACCTTCGTGCCGATCGACCGGCGGCTGATCGTGACCGACCTGCTGAGCCCGGCCGAGCGCGCCTGGCTGAACGCCTATCACCGCGACGTTGCGGAAAAAGTCGGCCCCAGGGTAGGCAGCGACGCAAGGCTGTGGTTGGATGCCGCAACCGCGCCGATCTGACATGAGCGTGTGACATAGATTGGGCACAGGACAGGCAGCGGTACGCGAAGGAAAGGACAGGCAAATGGCAGATCACATCAGGATCCGGAAAGCGCCCGGCAAGTGGAGCGTGCGGTCGGGCGGCGCGGTGTTGGGCGAGACCACCAATGCGCTGGAACTGAGCGAAGGCGATCTGCCGCCGGTCATCTATTTCCCGCGCGCCGATGTGGCGATGGCTTTTCTGGACCCGTCGGACAAGGTGGCGCAGTGCGAGCACAAGGGCGAGGCGCGGTATTTCAACATCGTCAACAAGTCCTCGGTGACGCAGAACGCGGTCTGGAGCTACGAGAACCCGGCGCCCGAGGTCGCGGAGATCAAGGATCATCTGGCTTTCGTGACCGGCGATTCGGTCAAGGTCGAGCAGATCTAGGGCGCCGCGTCAGGAGTGCTCTTCGGCGGCGGTGGCCGCCAGGGCGCGATTGTAGGCCTTGAGCGCGTCCAGGTGATAGAGGACGCCCACCGGCGTTTCGCCGCTGCCGTCGTCGCGGATCACGACCGGAATGCAATCGACATCGTCGCGGTCGAAGAACGGCATCGCCGCCTCGAGCGTCGCGCTGGCCTCGATGCAGAGTCCCTGCGCGATCAGCGCGCGGCACGCTTCGGCGTCGAGGGCGCGGGGATCGCCCAGGGGGCGCATGACCGATCCCGCGCGCAGCATCGCCAGCAGGTAGGCTTGCGGGCCGGCGGCCAGGTGCACGTTGCGCCGTTCCAGCTGGGTCAGGAAGAACGACCGGTCCACCAGCCGCGAGGCCAGCGCGGTGGACATCGACACCGACACCATCACCGCCAGGCCGATCTGCCAGTCGCCGGTCAGTTCGAACACGATCAGGGTGGTCGAGATCGGCGCCCCCAGTACCGCCGCCGCCACCGCGCCCATCCCGGCAAAGGCATAGAGCGCGTCGGTGCCCGAGACCTCGGGCAGCAGGCCGGTGGCGATATGGCCGAAGGCCAGCCCGGTCAGTGCGCCGATCATCAGCGAGGGGGAAAACACGCCGCCGCCCATGCGGCCGCCCATGGTGATCGCCAGCGCCACGGTCTTGACCACGGCGAAGACGATGGCGGTGGTCAGCGCCAGTTCGCCGCTGAGGGCCAGGAGCGTGGTTTCATAGCCGACGCCGATGATGTGCGGAAACCAGATCGCGATCGCGCCGAGCATGGCGCCGGAGACCGCCGGGCGCAGCCAGCGCGGCAGCGACAGGCGGGCCTGGACGTGCGAGCCGATGTCCTCGGCAAAGAAGATCGAACGCATGAGCAGCAGCGAAACCAGCCCGCAGATCAGGCCGAGCAGCAGGAAGGCGGGGAGCTCGACGTAGAATTGCAGGGCGCCGGGGGTGTCGAGCACGAATTCGGTCACGTCGCCATAGGCCAGCCGGTTGATCACGGTGCCCGCCACCGAGGCGATGACGATGGGGGCAAAGGCGTGGACCGCGAAATGGCGCAGCACGACTTCGAGCGCGAAGAGCGCCCCGGCGATGGGAGCGTTGAAGCTGGCCGAGACCGCGGCGGCGACGGCGCAGCCCAGCAGGTCGCGCCCGGTGATGCCGTCGGCGTTGATCCTCTGGCAGACCCAGGTCGAGATGACGCCGGCCATGTGCACCACCGGCCCCTCGCGGCCCGAGGAGCCGCCGGAACTGAGGGTGATGAGCGAGGCGAACATCGAGGCGATGCCCTCGCGGGTCTCGACCCGGCCATCGGTCAGCGCCGCGCCTTCGATCACGTCGGCGACCGACCTGACCCGGCCGTCGTCGGTGTAGCGGTGCAGGATCACGCCGACGATCAGGCCGCCGACGATCGGGATGATCAGGATCCAGTACCACGGCAGCTTTTCGGCAAAGCTGTGCAGGAACTGCACGTTCTCGGTGCCGTAGAGCGTGGCCTGAAGCGCGGCGATGCCCTTGCGGAAGAGCAGGGCGGCAAAGCCGGCGGCGATGCCGATCAGCAGGGCGATGAACCAGAACTGGATCTGGCTGGGACCGCGGCGACGCAGGATGCGCCACGCATCCTTGATGGCGGCGAGAGCTTGGTGGAACTGGTTAATCAGAACGGTGCGGGTGGATTGCGTCATCTCGCCACTCGGTTCGTCGCTTGTCCCTTACTAGGCGACGGAGGGGCAACAGGAAAGGCGGTTCGCGACAGTCCGGCACGGGCGTTGCGGCAGGAGCGCGGTTCAGGCGTGCAGCAGGGCGCGGGCGGCGGCGCGAGCCTCGTCGGTGATGGTGTCGCCCGCGACCATGCGCGCGATCTCGTCCACGCGCTCTTCGGGGCCGAGCGGCAGGACGGTGGACAGGGTCTGGCCGTCGGCGACCCGTTTCTGCACCCGCCAGTGATGCGCGGCGCGGGCCGCCACCTGCGGCGAGTGGGTGACGACCAGCACCTGTCCGTCCTGCGCCAGCGCCGCCAGACGGCGCCCCACCGCATCCGCCGTGGCCCCGCCGACGCCGCGGTCGATCTCGTCAAAGATCATCGTGCGGGCGCTGTCGTCGCCGGCCAGGCAGACCTTGAGGGCCAGCAGGAACCGGCTGAGTTCGCCGCCCGAGGCGATCTTGTTGAGCGGCCCGGCGGGGGCGCCGGGATTGGTGGCGACGGTGAAGGCCACCCTGTCGCGCCCGTCGGGGCCGGGTTCGGCCTCGGCCATGTCGGTGCGGAACACGGCGCGTTCCATCTTGAGCGGTGCGAGTTCGGCCATCACCGCGGCGTCGAGCCGCCCCGCGGCCTCGGCCCGCGCCGCCGTGAGCGCCTGCGCCGCCGCGTCATAGGATTTCTGCGCCGCCGTCAGGGCGGCGCGCTTGTCGGCAAGGTCGGCATCGCCCGCATCCAGCCGGTCCAGCCGGTCCCGCAGCGTTTCGGCGAAGCCGCCCAGATCGTCGGGGGCCACGTCGTGCTTGCGCGCCAGCGCCCGGATCGCGAAGAGGCGTTCCTCGACCTGTTCGAGTTCGCCCGGATCGAAGTCCAGCGTTTCGAGACAGGCGGCGACGCCATCCTGCGCCTCGCCCAGTTCGATCAGGGCGCGGCCCAGCGCGGCGATGGGCTCGTCCAGCCCGCCGCCGGCCCTGTCCGCCACGCCTTCGAGCCAGCGCAGGGCGTCGGCCAGCGCGGTTTCGGCCCCCTCCCCGCCCAGCAGCGCAAAGGCGCGCGCCACGTCGTCGCGGATGCGCTCGGCCCCCTGCATCATGCGGCGGCGGGCGTCGAGTTCGGCATCCTCGCCCGGCTGCGGATCGAGCCTGTCGAGTTCGGCCACCGCGTGGCGCAAAAACTCTTCCTCCGACCGCATGGCGGCCAGGGCGGCCTCGGTCTCCTCGACCGCGCGGCGGGCGCGGGACAGCGCCGACCAGGCGCTGCGGGTTGCCGACAGCGCGGGGTCGAGCCCCGCGAAGGCGTCGAGCAGGACGCGATGGCCGCGTGGGTTGAGCAGGCCCCGGTCGTCGTGCTGGCCGTGCAGTTCGACCAGGGTTTCCGACAGCGCCCGCAGCACCTCGCCCGAGCAGCGGCGGTCGTTGACCCAGGCGGTCTTGCGCCCGTCCGCCGTGTTCACCCGGCGCAGGATCAGTTCGTCGCTGGCGGGGAGACCGGCCGCGTCGAGAACGGCACGGGCCGGGTGATCGGCGGCCAGGTCGAACACCGCGACGACTTCGCCCTGGTCGGCGCCCTGCCGCACCAGTTCGGCCCGACCGCGCCAGCCGAGAACGAAGCCCAGCGAGTCGAGCAGGATCGACTTGCCCGCCCCGGTCTCGCCGGTCAGCACGTTCAGGCCGGGCTGAAAGGACAGGTCCAGCCGGTCGATGATCAGCATGTCGCGAATGTCGAGCGCGCGCAGCATCGGTCCTAGATCCCCAGACCAGCCCGCATGGCGCCTACAACCATTGCCCCTTGATCGACTGGCGGTAGATCTGGCTGAGCCAGTTGTTGCCGCGATCCTTCAGCTCCAGCCCGCGCGAGGTCAGCAGCTGATAGCTGCGTTCGTACCATTCGGTGGACCGGTAGTTGTAGCCCAGGATCGCGCCGGCGCTCTGCGCCTCTTCGACCAGCCCGAGGGACAGATAGGCCTCGACCAGGCGGTGCAGCGCCTCGGCGGTGTGGGTCGTGGTCTGGAAATCCTCGACCACCACCCGGAACCGGTTGATCGCGGCGGTGTAGTGCTGCTGGCGCAGGTAGTAGCGGCCGATCTCCATCTCCTTGCCGGCCAGATGGTCGAAGGCCAGGTCGAATTTCAGGATCGCAGAGGTGGCGTATTCGCTGTCGGGATAGACCTCGATCACGGTGCGCAGCGCCTGCAGCGCCTGGAAGGTCAGGCCCTGGTCGCGGCCGACCTCGTCGATCTGGTCGTAATAGCTGAGCGCCAGCAGGTATTGCGCATAGGCCGCGTCCTCGTCCGTCGGATAGAAGTCGATGTACCGCTGGGCGGCGGCGCGGCTTTCCTCGTAGTTCCGGTCGGTGTGATAGGCGAAGGCCTGCATGATCAGGGCGCGCTTGGCCCAGCTGGAATAGGGGTAGAGCCGCTCGACCTCGGAAAAGTACCAGGCGGCGTCATCCTCGCGGTTCTGGGCAAGCTCGAACTCGCCGCGCGCGAAGATCTGTTCGGGGGTATAGGTTTCAAGGTTCTGTTCGCGGTCCGCGGCGCGGCGGAACAACCCGCCTCCGCCCCCGCTGCATGCCGCCAGAGTAGCTGTCAGAAGAATCGCGCATGTCAGTCTGACTGCCGCCTTGCTGCCAAGCATACTGCCCATCCTTGTCGTCTTGTCTTATGGGGCAAGCCCCCGATTGGGCATCGGTCTAGCACATAAAATTCCGGTGCAAAACGCCTTATGAACGCCGCCGGGCATTTGTGCCGGCCGGGTCTGGCGGTCAGGCAACGGCGGGGATTTCGCCCCACACGAGGCCCTGTCCCGGCAGGCGCGACGCCTGTTCCGGGGTGCACAGGACGGGGCGCACGGCGCCCGGCGTCTCGAACAGTTTGCGCAGCAGGGTGTTGGTCATGGTGTGGCCGGATTTCTCGCCGATGTACCGGCCCAGAATCGGGCCGCCCGCAAGGGCCAGATCGCCCAGCGCATCCAGCATCTTGTGGCGTACGGCCTCGTCGGCGTGGCGCAGGCCGCCCGGGGTCAGCACCTCGTCGCCCTGAACCACGACCGCGTTGTCCAGCGATCCGCCCAGGGCCAGCCCGGCGGCGCGCATGTCCTCGACATCCGAGCGGCGGCAGAAGGTGCGGCAATCGCTCAGTTCGCGGGCGAACGTCCCGTTGCGCATGTCGAGCACCTTGCTCTGGCGGCCGATCGCGGCGTCTTCGAAATCGATGTGGAACTCGATCACCAGCCCGTCATGGGGCAGCAGCGAGGCGCGGGCGTCGTCGCGTTCGACGGTGACGGGTTGCAGCACCTGATAGGCCAGGACCGGGCTGCTCTGCCGGCGCACGCCGCGCGCCATGATCCCGCGCACGAAGGACAGCGCCGAACCGTCCATGATCGGAACCTCGGGACCGTCGATCTCGATCAGCGCGTTGTGCACGCCGCAGCCGGCCAGGGCCGCCATGATATGTTCGACGGTCGAGACCGAGACGCCGGCATCGTTGACCAGGCGGGTGCAGAGCGGCGTGCGTTCGACCACGTCGTAGATCGCGGGGATCAGCGCGTTGCCCAGCTCGATGTCGGTCCGCTTGAACCAGATGCCGTGCCCGGACGCGGCCGGGTGCAGGACCATTCTGGCAGGCTGTCCGCCGTGCAGGCCGACGCCTTTGAACATGACCGGGGATTTGAGCGTGTGTTGCAAAACGAGCCTCTGCGCGCCGTGTCCGGCCTCGGGGGGCCGTGTTGATCCCTGAGTTAAGGAAGAGCCGCAGGAGTCACAATTCACTCTTTGTAACCGATTGAAACAAGTATGTAACACATCGGCAGAACCCTGCCGACAACCCTCCAATGCGCTGAATCGCAACGAAAACGGGCCGCGCAGAGGCGGCCCGAATTGCTTGATTTGTTACCGGCTTCAGTTGGCCTGGCGCCGCAGGAAGGCGGGAATCTCGATGCGGTCCTGCTCGGGGTCCGACTCGTCCGGCGCGGGTGCCGTAGCGTCACGCTGGCGCAGGCTGGGCTGCTGGCGCGGCGGCTGTGCCGGGGTGTCGGCGGCATGGCCGGTCATCCGGTCGATGAGCCGATTGAAGCCGAAACGCGCCTTTTCCTGGGCCGGCTGCGGCTGCGGCCTGGGCTGGGGCGCGGCGGGCCGCGCCTGCGACTGGGGCACCTTCTGAACCGCGGCCTGAAGCTTCCGCATCGCCTCGGGCGAGGCGGTTCCCGGCGCGGGCGCGCGCGGGGCGACGAAGGTCTCGGGCGTCGGGTCCACCGCATCCGGCTGCGGCTCGAAGGCGGCAACCTGCGGCTGGTAGGCCGGCGGCGGCAGGCCGTCGTCCTCGGCTGCTTCCGGCTCGTGGCTGGCGGCGGGCGGCTCCTGCGCATCGATCTCGTTGAACAGGGAGGGTTCGCGCTCGGCCTCGGCTTCGGCGGCGGGCCGGGTTTCGGCCGCCACCGGGGCGGGGTCGGCCTCCTTTTCCTCGGCCGAGACGGTCCGGGTCAGCGGCGCCGACATCGAGCGGCGCGCGACCGGGATCTCGGCCTGCACCTCGGAGGCGTCGATTCCGGTGGCGACCACAGAAACCCGCATCAGGCCCTGCATGTCAGGATCGAGGGTCGAGCCGACGATGATGTTGGCGTCGGGGTCCACTTCCTCGCGGATGCGGTTGGCGGCCTCGTCCAGCTCGAACAGGGTCAGGTCGTGGCTGCCGGTGATGTTGATCAGCACGCCCTTGGCGCCCTTGAGGCTGATTTCGTCCAGCAGCGGGTTGGCGATGGCCTTTTCGGCGGCCTGGATGGCGCGGTCTTCGCCGTCGGCCTCGCCGGTGCCCATCATCGCCTTGCCCATCTCGTCCATCACCGCGCGGACGTCGGCGAAGTCGAGGTTGATCAGGCCCGGACGCACCATCAGGTCGGTCACGCCCTTGACGCCCTGATAGAGCACGTCGTCGGCCATCGAGAACGCCTCGGTGAACGTGGTCTTTTCGTTGGCCAGGCGGAACAGGTTCTGGTTGGGGATGATGATCAGCGTATCGACGACCCTTTGCAGCGCCTCGACGCCGTCCTCGGCCTGGCGCATCCGCTTGGCGCCTTCGAACTGGAACGGCTTGGTCACGACGCCGACGGTCAGCACGCCCAGCTCGCGCGCGGCCTGCGCGATGATCGGCGCGGCGCCGGTACCGGTGCCGCCGCCCATGCCGGCGGTGATGAAGCACATATGCGCGCCGGCCAGATGATCGACGATCTGTTCGATGCTTTCCTCGGCGGCCGCGGCGCCGACCGAGGCGCGGGCGCCTGCGCCCAGACCCTCGGTGACTTTCACGCCCAGTTGCACCCGCGCCTGCGCGTGGCTTTGCTGCAGGGCCTGCGCATCCGTGTTGGCGACAACGAAATCCACGCCGTCGAGCTGTTTTTCAATCATGTTGTTGACGGCGTTGCCCCCTGCACCGCCGACGCCAAATACCGTGATCCGAGGCTTGAGTTCGTCCTGCCCGGGCATGGAAAGATTCAATGTCATGCTCTGTCCGCCTGTCTTATATGCCCGCCAATGCGGGGTTTTTCTTACCTATCCACAGCCAATCCTACCGTTGCAAACGCCAAACGTCACGTCAAAAACGCAAAAACGCCACAAAATATGGAAGGTTTTCCGTCCAGACACGCGGCATTTCGCCAATTGGCGCAAATGTTGCGGTTGATCGACCCGTGCGCACAACAGCAGAAAGGCCCGCGCCGCCAGGCTGCGGGGAATCAGGATGTCTTTCATGTCGTGGGCCTGCCCGACCCTCTTGCGCACCTCTTGATCCGGGTGCTGATCCGAGTTGTAGCATGCCCGGTTCGGACTGTCACCGGGCAAATCGGTGCCGCACCGGTGTCACCAGTTGTCCTTGAACCACCTGACCGCGCGTTTGAAGGGGCGGGCGTGGAAGGTGTCCGCCGGCAGTTCGAAATCCCACCACTCGTCCTGCGGATGGGCGGCGAACAGGCTCAGGCCGACGGCCGAGGAAAAGGCCGGGCCGGTCGCCGATTGCGGCAGGCCGTGGACCCGCAGAGGGCGTCCCAGGCGCACGCGCTGCCCGAGAATGCGGCTGGCCAGGCCGTCCAGCCCCATCACCTGGCTGGCGCCGCCGGTCAGCACGATCTGCTGGGACGGCAGGTGGTCGAAGCCCGCCGCATCGAGCCGCACGCGCACCTCTTCGAGGATTTCCTCGACCCTGGGGCGCATGATGCCGATCAGCTCGGCGCGGCTGACGGTGCGGCGGTCGTGTTCCCAGTCGCCGGTGTCGCCGCCGATGTCGATCAGGTCGCGGTCGTCCGCGCCGGTGGCATGGACGCCGCCATTGACGGTCTTGATCCGCTCGGCCACCGCGGCGGGGATGCCCAGCCCCATGGAAATGTCCGAGGTCACATGGTCGCCGCCCATGCGGACGCAATCGGCATAGATCATGTGTTTCTTGAGGAAGATCGAGACCGAGGTGGTGCCGCCGCCCATGTCGATGCAGGCGGCGCCCAGTTCCTGTTCGTCCTCGACCAGCGCCGAGATGCCCGACACATAGGCCGAATTGGCGATGCCGGCGAGTTCCAGGTCGCACCGCTTGATGCATTGCACCAGGTTGTGGATGGCGGCCGCATCGACGGTCAGCATGTGCATGTCCACCGCCAGGGTCTGGCCCAGCTGCCCGCGCGGGTCGATCAGGCCCGAGCGGTTGTCGAGCGCGAAATTGACCGGCTGGGCGTGCAGCACCTCGCGCCCGGTGCCGTAGTCCGGCACGTCGCAGGCGTTGAGCACCCGCCCGATCTCGGCCTCGGTGACGATCTGCGCCTCCAGCTCGACGCTGGCATCGAGACCGTAGGAGCGCGGGTTGGCCCCGGAAAAGCAGGCGATGACGTGATCGACGCGGATCTCGGCCATCTTCTGGGCCGCCTGCAGCGCGGTGCGGATCGCGCGCTCGGTCTCCTGCATGGCGGTGACTTCACCGAACTGCACCCCGCGCGAACGTGTGGTCGCGGCGCCGATGACGCGGAACCCGGTCTGGCCGGCCATCGACCCGATGGAATTGTCCTCGCTGAGCCGCCCGGTGCCGTCGAACCGCAGGACGAGGCAGGCGATCTTGGAACTGCCGACATCCAGAATGGCGACCACGCCGCGCTGCATCGCCTGGCGGCGCATCTGCCGCATGGCCCGTTGTGACTGGTACAGATCCGTCATCATCGTTCTATTGCCCGTTTTCCACAGTTGCTCTTGTTCGCCACCAGTCTTCGCTGGCGTTCCGGTTCATCCGGATGGTCGGCCGCGCGCGCAGGCGCATGTCCACCACCGCGACGTCGCGTTCCAGCAGATCCTGCACCTCGGTCACGGCCAGCACGTGTTCCAGCGCCTGCACCGGACGCTCGGGCGGCAGCATGATGCGCTGGTTGCGGTCGAGCACCAGATCCCAGCGCCGCTCGCCGATGCGCACCAGGCCCCGAACCCGCTCGCCCAGGCCCTGCGCCACCCGCAGCAGCGTCAGCGCCTCGGCCACGTGGGCGTCGGCGCCGGTTCCGGCGATCAGCGGCAGGTCGGCGCGGTCGGCGCGGGCCGCGATCTCGGCCACATGCGCGCCGGTCTCGTCCAGCAGTTCCAGCCCGTCGCGGGTGCGCCAGACCACGGCCGGCTGGCGTTCGATCACGTCCACCTGGAGGATGCCGCCGGGGCGGATGCGGACGCTGACCGACTTGACCGGGTTCAGGCCGGCGATGGTGTCGCGGATCTGGTCGGCGTCCAGATCGAAGGAGCTGATCGGAAAGTCGAGCGGCACCACCTCGCGAATGTCCTCGGCCAGGGTCGGCCCGGCCCCGTCGATGGCCATCAGCTTGACCATGAATTCCGGGCGCTCCTGGATCGAGGTGCGGATGTTCGACACATAGGCGTGCACCGCGTCGCGGCGGGCTTCATCGGCGAAAAAGGCGCTGCCGGCCACGAAGACCGCGCAGAACGGTATGCCGATCCGCAGGCTCAGGCGGATGCCCGGCGTGAGCATCCAGCGCTGGAACCGGTAGCTGAGGCGCGACGGGGCCGGGTCGGACTTGCGCGCGGCCCGGTTCAGCCTGCCCCGGCCGCGCAGCCGCAGGCGCGGACGCGCCTCCGATGTCCCGGCGCTGGCGAAATCGGCGTCGTCGCCGGCCAGCGGCTTGTCCCGGTAGGCGACAAGTTCGCGGTGTGATCCTACCTGTCGCATGAGGCGTCCTTTACCATCCAGTCGCACAGCCGGCCAAAGCTCATGCCCAGCAGTTCCGCCTGTTCGGGCACCAGCGAGGTGGGCGTCATGCCGGGCTGGGTGTTGGTTTCGAGCAGGATGAGCCCGTCGGCGCCGCGCGACTCGTCCCAGCGGAAGTCGGTGCGGCTGACGCCGCGGCAGCCCAGAACCCGATGGGCGCGCAGGGCGTAGTCCATGCACAGGCCGAAGATCGCGGCCGGGATCTCGGCCGGCAGGACATGCTGCGACCCGCCGGGCTTGTACTTGGCGTCGTAGTCGTACCAGCCCTCGGTCAGGATTTCGGTGACGGTCAGCGCCCGGTCGCCCATGACCGTGGTGGTCAGTTCGCGCCCGGCCACGTATTCCTCGACCATGACCTCGGCGGGCATGTCGTCGGACAGGCGCGGCGGCGCGTTGGCGCCTTCGTGCACGATGTAGATGCCGACGCTGGAGCCTTCGTTGTTGGGCTTGACCACGTAGGGCGGCGGCAGGACATGGGCGGCCATCGTGTCGGCCTTGGGCGCGATCACGCTTTCGGCCACCGGCAGACCCTCGGCCAGATAGGCCGCCTTGGTGCGTTGCTTGTCCATCGCCAGGGCCGAGGACAGAACCCCGGAATGGGTGTAGGGAAGGCCGATCCATTCCAGCATCCCCTGCACGCAGCCATCCTCGCCCCAGCGCCCGTGCAGGGCGTTGAACGCCACGTCCGGCTTGATGTCGTGCAAACGCGCACAGAGATCGGGGCCGGCATCCAGCTCGATCACCTCATAGCCTTCACCCCTGAGGGCGGCTGCGCATTCGCGCCCGCTGCTGAGCGAGACCTCGCGTTCGCGCGAGGGTCCGCCCATCAATACCGCCACTTTGGGGGTTGTCCTGCTCGACCTACCCACCGTTGTGCGCCTCAATGTCCCCGGACCTTATCCAGCGGCCCGTATCGTTGTCTTATGCCTTTGTTCCGCTGCCTGGAATTGCCTGTTTTGGTCAACGGTTTGGGCTGTTATTTCACCAGCGGATCGCCGACCCGCATGATTTCCCACTCTAGCGTGATGCCGCTTGTTTCGTAAACCTTTTTTCGCACCTCTTCGCCCAGTCCTTCGAGGTCCGCGGCGCTGGCGCCACCGGTGTTGATCAGGAAATTCGGGTGCTTTTCGCTCATCTGCGCGCCGCCCCTGCGGGCGCCGCGCATGCCGGCGTCGTCGATCACCTTCCACGCCTTCAGCTCGTGGGTGTCGTCGGCCCGCCCGGTCGAGGAGAACCCGGCCGGATTGCGGAAGGTCGATCCGGCGCTGCGGTCCCGGGTGGGCTGGGTTTCGTCGCGTTTCCTGAGCTGCGCCTCCATGCGGGCGTGCAGATCCTCGGGATCACCCGGGGGGCCTTCGAGCGTTGCCGAAACCAGCACCGCACCTTCGGGCAGGTCGGACTGGCGGTAGCGGAAGTTCAGATCGGCGGCGCCGAGGTCCGCGAGTTCGCCGTTGCGGGTGACGACCGTGGCCGAGACGAGCACATCCGCCACGTAGCTGCCATAGCAGCCGGCGTTCATCCGCACCGCGCCGCCGATCGAACCGGGGATGGTGCGCAGAAAGGTCAGGTCAATGCCCGCATCCGCCGCCCTGCGCGCCACATGGGCGTCCAGCGCGGCCGCGCCCGCGGTGACGGCGTTGCCCGAAACCGTGATCGCGTTGAACCCCCGCCCGAGGCGGATCACCACCGCGCGCAGCCCGCCGTCGCGCACGATCAGGTTCGAGCCGACGCCCATCGGGAACACCGGTACATCGGCGGGCAGGTCGCGCAGGAACTGTCGCAAGTCGTCCAGATCGGCGGGCTGAAACAGCCAGTCCGCCGGGCCGCCGACGCGCAGCCAGGTCAGGTCGGACAGGTCGCGGCCCCGGGTCAGTCGGCCGCGGACCGGGGGCATCGCGGTCATGCGCCGGACCGCGCGGCGAGGCTGCGCCCGCCCAGCCCGCCCATGATCACCGTGAGAAGGAAGGGCAGCACGCCGCCGGTCAGCCAGATGAAGGGGGCGAAGGCGCGTTCCTCTTCCCCGGTGCCGACCGAGGCCAGCATCACGATCAGGACCAGCGCCGCAGCCGAGGTCAGCCCGATCAGCCACAGCAAGACCCGTGTGCCCAGCCATCGGCCCGACACGAAACCGGCCACGGCGCCGAGGGCAAGGGCGATCAGGGGCAGATAGGTGAGTGTGGCGGTTGTGACCATGGCGAAGGCTCCGAAGGCGTGGGTTTATTTCTTGGCCGCCTTCATGCCCTGCATTTTCGCCTTTGTCCAACGGGTCAGGTAGATCACCGGCCAGCGCAGCACGGAGATGCCCGCGGCCAGCACGATCAGGCCGATCCACGGCCCGTTTTCGTAGGTGACGTAGCCCAGCAGCGGAATGCCCACGATGATCAGGGCATAGGCGCGGCTCCAGTGGTTGTCGCGGCTGGGGGTCAATGCCAGCACGTTGGCGACGATGGCCCAGAGGCAGGCGAGGATCAGCGACGTGGTCATTCCGCCTCCTCCCGCAGGCCGCGCCATCTGCGCCAGAAATAGATCAGCGGGTGTCGGAACATCGACACGAAGGCCGCGACCGCCAGAAGCGCCGGCAGCCAGCCGTGCTGATGCCACAGCAGGCCGATCACGGCCGGCGCCGCCACCAGCAGGATGCTGCCCGGAATGTACTGGCGGCGCATCGGCAGAAACGCCACGAGCGTCGCGACGAAGACCCAGGCGATGGCAAGGGCGATGGACAGGCTCACACGATCCCTCCTATGGCGACGGCCAGTGCGATCAGCGCCAGGACGAGGCCCAGCACCGGCACCGCAAGGGGCACCCGGAATCGGGCGGCGGGTTCGCGCCGCTTCTGGACGATCAGCGCCAGATTGACCAGAGCAAAAACGGCAAGGAGGATGGCCGAGGTGGTCTCGGCCAGGGTGGCGACGGTGACGAAGAGCGCGGCGCCGATCACCAGCGCGCCGATCAGCAGGGTCGCCAGCACCGGCGTGCCGAGCCGCGGATGCGCCCGATGGAACACCGCGAGCGCCGGGGATCGGCGGCCGAGGCCGAACAGCACCCGGCTGGCCATGACGATCTGCGCCAGCACCCCGTTGAGCGCGGCGAAGACCGCGATGGCCGACAGGAACTCGCCCGAGCCGCCGCGCCCGCTCTGCCAGACCAGCACCAGCGGGCTGCCCGAGCCGGCCAGGTCCGCCGCCGGCACGGCGCGCACCGCCGCCCAGCACACCAGCGCGTAGATCACCGAGGTGATGGCCAGCGAGATCAGGATCGCGCGCGGCATGGTCCGTTCCGGCCGGTCCACCTCTTCCGCCATGTTGACGATGTCCTCGAAGCCGATGAAGGCGAAGAAGGCCAGCACCGCGCCCAGCCCGATCCCGGTCCAGGCCGGGGCGGCGGCGGCGGTCCAGTCGGCGGTAGGCGCGGCGCTGAACCCCGCCCAGATCACCAGTCCGAGCCCGGCAAGCTCGATCACGGTGAAAACGGCGGCGAGCGCCAGGCTTTCCAGAACCCCAAAGGCGGCCACGGCGGTCAGGGCGAGGCCGAGGCCCAGAACCGCCATGTCCGACGGCACGTTGACGGCATGGGTCAGATAGCCGACGCCGCCGCGCAGGACCGCTCCGGCCGACACCGTACCGGCGGCCACCACCGCCAGTCCGACCAGCACCGCCAGCGCCTGGCTGTTCAGCCCGGTTCCCACATAGGCGGCCTCGCCCGCCGCTTCGGGCAGGCGGGTGGAGAATTCGGCGTAGCTGAGCGCCGTCGGAGCGGCGATGAGACCGGCCAGGACGAAGGCAAGCGGGGCATAGATCCCGGCATCGCCGGCGATCGCACCGACGAGCACGTAGATGCCGGCGCCGACCATCACGCCGACGCCATAGGCGGTCAACAGACCCAACCCGATACGGCGCTTGAGGGTCTGCGCCATACGTGTACCCCTTATGTCTCTGCGACATTGCCGGATCGTTGTCCGGCGCAGGCAGGATAGTCCGAACGGCCGGATCAGCCAACCTGCAAGTTGTGCCGACGCAAAAAATTCATGTGCGGCTAGACACTTGGCGTTTTGATCGCATCGTTCTTGCGCGGTTTCGCCGGAGCCAGGCGCTGCGGCAGACCGTTGGCCCAGGCGCTGATCGTGCCTGCGCCGAGGCAGACGACCATGTCGCCGGGACGGGCCTGTTCGCGCACCAGGCGCTCCAGGTCGTCCTCGTTCAGGATGGCCCGCGCGTGGCGGTGGCCGTGGCGGATCAGGCCGGCCACCAGATCGTCGCGGCTGGCGCCCTGGATCGGGTCTTCGCCGGCGGCATAGACCTCGGCGATGGCGACCACGTCGGCATCGTTGAAGCAGGTGCAGAAATCTTCGAACAAGTTGGACAGCCGGCTGTAGCGGTGCGGCTGGTGCACGGCGATGACGCGGCCCTTGCTGGCCTGGCGCGCGGCCTTGAGCACGGCGGCGATTTCCACCGGGTGATGGCCGTAGTCGTCGATGATGGTGACTCCATCCACCTCGCCCACCCTGGTGAAACGGCGGTTGACGCCGCCGAAATGGGCCAGCGCATCGCGGATCTCGGCCGATTTCATGCCCAGATGCCGGGCCACCGCCGCGGCGCCGAGCGCGTTCGAGACGTTGTGATCGCCGGGCATGGGCAGGCTGCAGCCTTCGATCACCGTGTCCTCGTATTGCAGGTGGATGTCGAAATGCGCCACCCCGTCCTTGTAGGTCAGGTTCACCGCCCGCACGTCGGCCTGCGCGTTGAACCCATAGGTGCGCACACGGCGGTCGGTGATGCGGCCCACCAGTGCCTGCACTTCGGCATGGTCGGTGCAGCACACGGCCAGCCCGTAGAACGGGATGTTCGAGACGAATTCGTGAAAGCCGGCGCGCAGGGTGTCGAAATCGCCCCAATGCTCCATGTGCTCGGGGTCGATGTTGGTGACGATGGCGATGGTGGCGGGCAGGCGGTTGAACGAACCGTCCGACTCGTCGGCCTCGACCACCATCCATTCGCCCTGCCCCATGCGCGCGTTCGAGCCGTAGGCGTGGATGATGCCGCCGTTGATGACGGTCGGATCGAAATCGCCGGCCACCATCAGCTCGGCCATCATGGTGGTGGTGGTGGTCTTGCCGTGGGTGCCGGCGATGGCGACGTTGGATTTCAGCCGCATCAGTTCCGCCAGCATGTCGGCGCGGCGCACCACCGGCAGGCCCTGCGCCCGCGCGCCGTCAAGCTCCGGATTGCCGGGCTTGATGGCGGTGGACACGACGACGACCTTGGCGCCGTCGAGGTTTTCCTCTTTCTGCCCGATGAAGATTTCGGCGCCCAGCCCGGCCAGCCGCTCGGTGATCTTGGAGGCTTTCAGATCCGAGCCCTGCACCCGGTAGCCGAGGTTCAAGAGCACTTCGGCAATGCCCGACATGCCGATCCCGCCGATCCCGACGAAGTGAATGGGGCCTACATCCTGCGGCAGTTTGGTGGCGGGTGTCATGCGGTCTCCTTCTGCGCCAGGGCTTCGACCAGGGCGACCAGACGCTCGGTTGCGTCGGGCGCCCCGGCGGACAGGGCGGCGCGTGCCATTTTCTGGGCGGCTTCGGGATTGCCCAGAACCGTGGTGATTTGCGCGGTCAGCGCGGGAACGTCAAGGGCGCTTTCGGGAATCATGATGGCCGCGCCCGCCTGCACCAGCCCGCGCGCATTGGCGGTCTGGTGGTCTCCGGCGGCGGCGGCATAGGGGATCAGGATCGACGGGCGGCCGATCACCGAGATGTCGGCGACGCTGGAGGCGCCCGAGCGCGAGATGACCAGCTGCGCCTCGGACATGCGGCGCGGCACGTCGTGAAAGAAGGCCTCGACATCCGCGAGGATCCCGTTTTCGGCATAGAAGGCCGCGACGCGGGCGCGGTCCTCGTCCCGGGCCTGATGCGACACCCGCAGGTGGCGGCGCAGCTCCGCGGGCAGCGCGGCGATGGCGCCGGGCACCGCGTCGCTGAGAATGCGCGCGCCCTGCGAGCCACCCATGACGAGGATCGACATCGGATAGTCGCCGGGCGGGATATAGGGTGCGGCGGCGCGGTCCAGCACCGCCGCGCGCACCGGGTTGCCGGTGTGGACGCCATGCGCGCCCTCGGGCAGGTCGGTCGGCCAGACGCCGCAGGCCACATGCGCGACGCGGGTGGCAAACAGCCGGTTGACCTGCCCCAGCACGCCGTTCTGTTCGTGGATCATCCGGGGCACGTTCAGCAGCGTCGCCGCGCCGAGCGCCGGAATCGACGGATAGCCGCCGAAGCCCACCACCACGTCGGGTTTGTCGCGCAGCATCTGCCAGGTCATGCCGGTCACGCCACCGGCGATCCGCGGGCCGGCCAGCGCCTTGGCGGCCATCCCGCCGCGGGCGAAGGTGGCGGACGAGACCTGCGCGATCTCGGTCGAATGGGGGAACCCGCCGGTATAGCGCGCGCCGCGCGCATCGGTCGAAAGCCGCACCCGCCAGCCCTTTTTCAGCATGGTCTCGGCCAGCGCCTGCGCCGGGAACATGTGCCCCCCGGTGCCGCCCGCCGCGATCATGAGATAGGGCCGCGCCATCAGCCCCGCCCGCGCAGGATGTCGCCCAACTCGCCCTGCGGCCGCGAGCGGGTGAAGGCCAGCAGCATCCCGATGGCGATCCCGCCCGCGATCAGCGACGAGCCGCCATAGCTCACGAAAGGCAGGGTCATGCCCTTGGCCGGCAGGAGCCGCACCGCCACGCCCATGTTGATCATCGCCTGCACGCCGAACATGCAGGCCAGGCCGGTGCCGGCCAGGCGGATGAACATGTCGCGCTCGCGCATCAGCCGCAGAAGCGAGCGCACCACGATCAGGCTGTAGAGCGCGATGATGATGAGCACCAGGATCAGGCCGTATTCCTCGGCCGCGACGGCGATGATGAAATCGGTATGGGCATCGGGCAGCGACCATTTCACCTGACCCTCGCCCACGCCGACGCCGAACAGGCCGCCTTCGCGTATGGCGTTGGTGGCATAGCCGAGCTGGGTGGTCGGATCGACGTCCGGGTTCAGGAACCCGTCGATGCGGCGCGCGAAATGCTCGGAGTTGGAATAGGCCAGCATGCCGCCCAGCACCACCGCGCCGGCCATGCCCACCATCAGCAGCATCGGTGCCCCGGCCACGAAATAGATCACGCCCCAGCCGAACAGCACCAGGCAGGCCTGGCCGAAATCGGGCTGCATCACCAGCATGAGCGCGATCGCCATGCACAGCAGGAACGACCACAGCCGCCCCGGCGGCCCGTTGATCTCATGCGCGGCGGCAAACAGCCACGCGGCGACCACGACGAAGGCGGGTTTGAGGAATTCGGACGGCTGCAGCGAGGCGAAGCCCAGCGAGTACCAGCGCACCGCGCCCTTGCCGAAATCGGTGCCGAAGATGGGCAGCAGCGCCAGCGCCACGAAGGAAGCGACGAAGCCGAGAACCGCCAGCCGCCGCACCAGCGTCGGCGACATCATCGAGGTCAGCAGCATCGCGATCAGCGCCAGCCCGCCGAACAGCGCCTGCCGTTCGACATAGTGGAACGGTTCGAACCCGTTGCGGTTCGCCAGCGGCGGCGACGAGGCCAGCCCCAGCAGCAGCCCGATCACGAACAGGATCAGGACGCAGGACATCGTCCACTTGTCGATCGTCCGCCACCATTTGGGAAGGATCGGCTCGCCGCCCCGGTCCGGGGCCGCGCCATACACCATCTCAGTCATGAGATCACCGCCACTCTGCTGCCTCGTCAACGTCCCGTTTTCGGGATCTGGGCGCGATTCTACAGGCAAATGCGCGTTCAGACCACCCTCTTCCTCTTGTCTTTGGCATCAATCCGCGCCAAGGCCGCACCATGCGATACGACACCGTCATCCTGGGCGCCGGCGCCGCCGGCATGATGTGCGCCACCGCGTGCGGCGGGCGGGTTCTGATCGTGGACCACGCCCGCGCGCCGGGGGAAAAGATCCGCATTTCGGGCGGCGGGCGCTGCAACTTCACCAACCTGCATGCGGGCCCGGAGAACTTCCTGTCGCGGAACCCGCATTTCTGCAAATCGGCGCTGGCCCGCTACACCCAGTGGGATTTCATCGACCTGGTGGACCGCCACGGCATCGCCTGGCACGAAAAGACCCTCGGGCAGCTCTTCTGCGACGGCTCCTCGAAGCAGATCATCGCCATGCTCGTGGCCGAGATGGAGCGGGCGGGGGCCGAGCTGTGGCTCTCGACCGCCCTGCGCGACCTGCGCAGGACCGAGGCCGGCTTTGCGCTGGATCTGGACCGCGACGGTGCGCGCCGGACCGTCACCTGCGCCAACCTGGTGCTCGCGACCGGCGGCAAGTCGATCCCCAAGATGGGCGCGACCGGGCTGTCCCATGACATCGCGCGGCACTTCGGGCTGCGCGTGACCGAAACCCGCGCCGCGCTGGTTCCCTTCACCTTTTCCGATGGCCGGTTCGGGGCGCTGTCCGGCGTCTCGGTGCCCGCCCGGCTGTCGAACCCGCGCGCCAGTTTCGACGAGGCGCTTCTGTTCACCCATCGCGGGCTCAGCGGCCCGGCGGTGCTGCAGCTGTCGTCCTTCTGGCGCGAGGGCGAGGCGGTCTCGGTCAACCTGATCCCGGACCGGCCGCTTTTCGACCTGCTGCGCGCCGAGCGGCAGGCGGCGGGCCGCAAGGCGCTGACCACCGCGCTGGCGCGCCACCTGCCCGCGCGTCTGGTGGAGTTCCTGCGCGACGAACTGAAGCTCGTCGGCCCCCTGGCGGACCAGTCCGACGCCCGGCTCGCCGAACTCTGCGCCGCGCTCGCCGATTGGCGCCTGACGCCTTCGGGCACCGAGGGCTACCGCACCGCCGAAGTGACGCTGGGCGGCATCGACACCGGCGCGCTGTCCTCGAAAACGATGGAGTCCCGCTCCGTCCCCGGCCTCTATGCCATCGGCGAGGCGGTGGACGTCACCGGCTGGCTGGGCGGCTACAACTTCCAGTGGGCCTGGTCCTCGGGCCATGCCGCCGGGACCGCGATCGCCCGGCGCCGCGCCTGACCCGCTTCATCTTGCCCGAAATACTCCGGGGGAGATCCGCCGCGGCACGTGGCGGATCGGGGGCAGCGCCCCCTACCCGGCCAGCCGCCTTTGCACCTCGGCCACGAAATCCGAGCCGCGCTGCTCGAAATTGTCGTACTGGTCGAAACTCGCCGCCGCCGGGGCGAGCAGCACCGTGTCGCCCTCTTCGGCCTCGGCCATCGCCCGTTCGACCGCCGCGGCCATGGTGGTGCAGATCTCGGCCTCCACGTCGAGCTGCATGGCGAATCCGGCCGCCTCGCGCCCGATCACGTACGCCTTGCGCACCTCGCCGGTCGCGCCGTTCAGCGCCGCCAGCCCGCCCTCCTTCTCCAGCCCGCCGCAGATCCAGCGGATCCGCTTGAAGGCGCCCAGCGCCTTGACCGCGCTGTCCACGTTGGTGGCCTTGGAATCGTTGACATAGGTCACGCCGCCGGCCTCGGCGACGATCTGGCTGCGATGCGGCAGACCCGGATAGCTGTGCAGCGCCGCCTCGATCTCCCTGGGGGCCAGGCCGAGGGCCCGGCAGGCGGCATAGGCGGCGCAGGCGTTCTGGTGATTGTGCACCCCCGGCAGGCCGCGGATGTCGCGCAGGTCGATCGCGGCGGCCTGCCGCCCCTTGCGGTATTCCGACAAGAACCCCTTGCGCGCAAAGACCTGCCAGCCCGGCGCGGTCAGCTTGCGCGCGACCGAGACGCGGATCACCCGGTCGTCGGTCGGCCCCTCGGCCAGTTGCCCGGCCAGAAACGCGCCTTCGGTCTCGTCCACGCCGATCACCGCGCGGTCCGGGCCGCCCTCGGCGAAGAGCCGGCGCTTGGCGGCGAAATAGCCGCCGATACCGCCATGCCGGTCCAGGTGATCGGGGGTCAGATTGGTGAACACCGCCACGTCGGGGGTCAGCGCGCGGGCCAGCTCGGTCTGATAGCTCGACAGCTCCAGCACCACGACCGCGCCGTTGGCGCCCGGGTCGATGTCCAGCACCCCGCGCCCGATATTGCCGGCCAGCTGCGCCGGGCGCCCGGCCTCGGTCAGGATGTGGTGGATCAGGGCGGCGGTGGTGGATTTGCCGTTCGAGCCGGTCACTGCCACCACCCGCGGGGCCACGTCGAACCCGTCCCATTCGGGTCCGGCGAAGGAGCGGAAGAACAGCCCGATGTCGTTGTCCACCGGCACGCCGGCCGCGAGTGCCGCCGCGACGACCGGGTTGGGTTCGGGATAGAGATGCGGAATGCCGGGCGACACGATCAGCGCGGCGATCCCGTCGAAGGCCCCCTGCCGCCGCAGATCCGCGCAGGCGAAGCCTTCGGCCTCGGCCGCTTCGCGCGCGGCCGGATTGTCGTCCCAGCAGATCGGCGCGGCCCCGCCCGCGCGCAGTGCCCGCGCCGCCGCCAGGCCCGACCGGCCAAGCCCCAGAACCGCGACCTTCTGGCCCGAAAACCCTTTGACCGGGATCATCTCGCCCCTTCCTTTCCGCCGCCCGCAATCCGCGCACACACTGCACCGATGCGATTCCGCTTGGCAAGAGCGGGCGCAGGCTCACGCCCCCGGCGTGAGCCGGGCCCAACGGGTGGCAGGCGGGCCGCGCCCGCCGAACCCGGCGGGAGCCTTACCTGACCTTGAGCGTCGCCAGCCCGATCATCGCCAGGATCAGCGAGATGATCCAGAACCGGATCACGATGGTGGGTTCCGCCCAGCCCTTCTTCTCGTAGTGGTGATGGATCGGCGCCATCAGGAACACGCGCTTGCCGGTGCGTTTGTAATAGAGCACCTGGATGATCACGCTCAGCGCCTCGACCACGAACAGGCCGCCGACCACCGCCAGCACCAGTTCGTGCTTGGTCGCCACCGCGATGGCGCCCAGCGCGCCGCCCAGCGCCAGGCTGCCGGTGTCCCCCATGAACACCGCCGCGGGCGGGGCGTTGTACCACAGAAAGCCCAGGCCCGCCCCGAACAGCGCGGCGGTGAAGATCAGGATCTCGCCGGTGCCGGGGACGTAGTGCACGTCCAGGTATTCGGTGAAGTCCACCCGGCCCACCGCATAGGCGATCACTCCCAGCGTCGAGGCCGCGATCATCGCGGGCATGATCGCCAGCCCATCCAGCCCGTCGGTCAGGTTCACCGCATTGGCCGCCCCCACGATCACGCAGATCGCGAAGGGGACGTAGAGGATGCCGAGATTGATCAGCGTGTCCTTGAAGACCGGCAGCGCAAGCTGGTTCTGCAGCGCGCCCGGGTGGTTGTAGGTGGCCCACAGCGCCGCGACGATCGCGATGATGACGCCCAGCGCCAGCCGCAGCTTGCCGGGCACGCCCTTGGTGTTCTGCTTGGACACCTTGGCGTAGTCGTCGGCAAAGCCGATGATGGCGTAGGACACCGTCACGAACAGCACCAGCCACACGAAGGGATTGGTCAGCCGCGCCCAGAGCAGGGTGGACGTCACCAGCGCGCCGACGATCAGCAGCCCGCCCATCGTGGGGGTGCCCGCCTTGGAGAAATGCGCCTCGGGGCCGTCGTCGCGGATCGGCTGGCCCTTGCCCTGCCTGCGGCGCAGCACGTTGATCAGCGGTTTTCCGAACAGAAAGCAGAACACGAGCGCGGTCAGGAACGCACCGCCGGCGCGGAAGGTGATGTAGCGGAAGAGGTTCCAGAAATCGCCTCCGTCCGACAGGGCGGTCAACCAGTAAAGCATCTAAACCTTCCTTACGCGCGCACTCATTGTTCAGGCGCGGGGCCTTGCCCCATTTTTCGCACGCCGTCAACAATGCGCGCCAGCGCCATGCTGAGCGATCCCTTGGCCAGAACGGCATCGCCGCCCCGCACCAGCCGCGGCAGCTGCGCGGCCATCTCGTCGCTGGTTTGGGTCCAAAGCCCGCGCTGGCGGGCCGGCAGCGCATCGTGCAGGGCGCGCATGAGCGGGCCGATGCAGTGGACCTGATCGATCTTCTCCATCGCCGCCAGCGCGGCCATTCCGGCATGCATGGCCTCGGCCTCGGGGCCCAGTTCCTTCATGTCGCCCAGAAAGGCGATGCGGCGGGTGGCGGCGGCGGCGGCCAGCACGTCGAGCGCCGCCGCCATCGAGGTCGGGTTGGCGTTGTAGCTGTCGTCCAGGAGCTCGATGCGGCCGCCATCGGCCAGCGCGATCCGCTCGCGCACGCCGCGTCCCGTGTAGGGCGTCCAGTTGCCGAGGCTTCGGGCCGCCCGGTGCAGATCGACGCCCATCTCGGCGCAGGCGGCCAGCGCGCCCAGCCCGTTCATCGCGAAATGCGCGCCGGGCGAGCGGATCTCGAAGCGCAGGTCCACATCCCCCACCTGCGCCCGCGCGCGGGTCACGTCGCCATCCCCCGAAACGCCCGCCAATCGGTAGTCGCGCCCGGTGCGGCCGAACTCCACGATCCTCGCGCCGTTTTGCGCCGCGCAGTCGCGCAGGATGCCGGCATGTTCGATATCGGCATTCACGATGGCCGCGCCGCCCGGTTCCAGCCCCTCGAAGATCGCCGCCTTTTCATGCGCGATCCCGGCCACGGACTCGAAGGCTTCCAGATGCACGGCGGCCACGGTGGTCACAAGCGCCACGTGCGGCCGGGCCTGGCGGGCCAGCGGCGCGATCTCGCCGGGGTGGTTCATGCCGATCTCGATCACCGCGAATTCGGTGTCGCGCGGCATCCGCGCCAGCGTCAGCGGCACGCCCCAGTGGTTGTTGTAGCTGGCGACGCTGGCATGGGTGCGGCCCTGCTCCGCCAGGATGGTGGCCAGCATTTCCTTGGTCGAGGTCTTGCCGACGCTGCCGGTCACGGCGACCAC
Organism: Ruegeria sp. BHSB196; assembly: GCF_059613135.1. Taxonomy (NCBI): domain Bacteria; kingdom Pseudomonadati; phylum Pseudomonadota; class Alphaproteobacteria; order Rhodobacterales; family Roseobacteraceae; genus Ruegeria; species Ruegeria sp. BHSB196. Next base: position 166,864 of record NZ_JBXWRY010000003.1, on the reverse strand, counting down.
CCTGGCCCCGGACCGCGCCCGCCCCGCGCGACCCAAGGCTTCGAGCGCGGTCTGGACATCATCGACGATCAGCAGCGGCGCATCCGGCGCCACGTCGTCGGGAACCCGCGACACCAGCGCCGCGCCGGCGCCCTTGCCCAGTGCCTGCGCCACGAAATCGTGCCCGTCCCGCGCCGCCTTCAGCGCCACGAACAGATCGCCCGGTTCGATGGTACGGGTGTCGATGGAGACGCCGGCCACCGCCCAGTCGCCGGTGGCGCGGCCACCGGTGGCGGCGGCGGCCTCGGCTGCGGTCCAGAGCGTCATGCCACCCTCCCGTCCAGCGCGGCCACGGCGATGCTGGCCTGTTCGGCATCGTCGAAGGGCAGTACCTGGTCGCCCACGATCTGCCCGGTTTCGTGCCCCTTGCCGGCGATCAGCAGCGCGTCGCCGGGCTGCAGCGCATCGACGCCGCGCAGGATGGCCTCGGCCCGGTCCCCGACCTCGGTCGCCTCGGGCGCGCCCTGCATCACCGCGGCCCGGATCGCGGCCGGATCCTCGCTGCGCGGGTTGTCGTCGGTGACAAAGACGATGTCGGCATTCTCGGCCGCCGCCCGCCCCATCAACGGGCGTTTTCCGGCATCGCGGTCGCCGCCCGCGCCGACGATGGCGATCAGCCGGCCCATCACATGCGGGCGCAGCGCCCGAAGCGCGGTCGCCACCGCGTCGGGCGTATGGGCATAATCGACGAAGACCGCCGCGCCGTTGGCGCGGGTCGCCGCAAGCTGCATCCGGCCCCGGACCGTGGTCAGGTGCGGCAGCGTCGCGAACACGCGGTCCGCATCGTCGCCGCAGGCGATGGCAAGGCCGCAGGCGAGCAGCACGTTCTCGGCCTGGAATCCGCCGATCAGGTCGAGCCGGGCCTGATGCGGCCGGCCCTGCCAGGAGAATCTGAGATCCTGCCCGGTCGCGTCGAAGCGTTGGTTCAGCAGGCTCAGATCGCCGCCTGCCCGGCCGATGGTAAGGATCGCCTGACCGCGCGCCGCGGCCACCGCCCGCATCTCGGCGCCCTTGGGGTCGTCGAGATTGATCACCGCCGTTCCGTCCGGCGGCAGCACGCGTCGGAACAGACCCGCCTTGGCGGCGAAATACGCCTCGAACGTGTCGTGGTAGTCCAGATGATCCTGGCTGAAATTGGTGAACCCGGCCGCTTTCAGATGCACCCCGTCCAGCCGGCGCTGCTCCAGCCCGTGCGAGGACGCCTCCATCGCCGCGTGAGTCACGCCGTTGGCCGCGGCCTCGGCCAGGCAGCGGTGCAGGGTGATGGGTTCGGGCGTGGTATGGGCCAGCGGTGCGGTCCAGAAGCCCTCGACGCCGGTGGTGCCCAGATTGACGGCATTGTGGCCCAGCGCGGTCCAGATCTGGCGCACGAAGCTTGTCACCGAGGTTTTGCCATTGGTGCCGGTGACGGCCACGATGGTGTCGGGCTGCGCGCCGAACCACAGCGCGGCGGTGAAGGCGAGCGCCTGACGCGGGTCTTCGGCCACCACCAGCGCGGCCTGGGACGCCGCCAGTTCGCGCGCGGCGATCTCGGCCCCTTTGGCGTCGGTCAGGATCGCGGCGGCGCCCATGCGCAGGGCGAACTGGATGAACTCGCCCCCGTGCACGCGGGTTCCGGGCAGGGCCGCGAAGAGATAGCCGTCCTTGACATCGCGGCTGTCCACGGCCAGCCCGGTGATGACGGGATCGCGGCCGCCGCGCGCGGTCAGGGCCAGTGCACTGAGTTTTTTCGACCTTGCGCCCATGCCCCGCCCACCTTGTGCTGCCTAGTTTGAGGTCAGCGTTATAGCAGCGCCCGCCTGAGGCTCAAGCCGGGGGCGCAGGCCCAGAAGCGGCGCGATCCGCCCGATCAGTTCGGCAGCGACCGGCACCGCCGTCCAGCCCGCGGTGCGGCGCTTTTCGCCATGGGCGACGATCGAGGGTTCGTCGAGCGTGACGATCAGCACGTATTTGGGATCGAAGGCCGGAAACAGCGAGGCAAAGGTGGCGATGACCTTGTCTTCGTAATACCCGCCGCGCGGCTTGGGCTTGTCGGCGGTGCCGGTCTTGCCGGCAATGTCATAGCCCGGAACCTCGCCGAAACTGGCGGTGCCGCCGGTGACCACCTTGCGCAGCATCTGCTGGGCCTGGCGCGCGGCGTTTTCCGACATGACGCGGGGGCCGTATTGCGGCCCGCGTTTCCTGAGGATCGTGGGGCTGACATAGCGACCGCCATTGGCGATGGCGGCGTAACCCGCGGCGAGATGCATCGGGCTGGTCGAAAGTCCGTGGCCGTAGGAAATCGTCACGGTGCTGAGTTCGCCCCAATTCTTGGGCTTGAGCGGCGCGCCGCCCGTCGCCTCGACGATCTCGAACGGGGTCGGCTCGAACATGCCCAGCGCCTCGAGGAAATCCTGCTGGCGCTGCGCCCCGATCTGAAGCGCCAGACGGCCGGTGCCCCGGTTCGAGCTGTGCATGATGACGTCGGAGACGCTGATCTTGCCGAAGTTCTTGTTGTCGAACTCGCCTATGGGATAGCGTCCGATACGCATCGGGCCGGAGGTGTCGATGATCGTCTCGGAATTGACCAGCCCCAGATCGATGGCCTGCGCCGCGGTGAAGATCTTGAAGACCGAGCCCAGCTCGTACACGCCCTGAACGTAGCGGTTGAACAGCGGGCTGTCGGACGGGTCGAAGCCCGAGGTCGGCGGGCGCGGCCGGTCGTTGGGGTCGAAGGATGGCAGCGAGGCCGCCGCGATCACCTCGCCGGTATGGGCGTGCATCAGCACCGCCGAGGCGCCCTTGGCGTTCATGATCTTCATGCCGCCGTGCAATACCTGTTCGACCGCCGCCTGCACCGTCAGGTCGAGCGAAAGCTGCAGCGGTTTGTCCCCGTTGGCGGGATCGCGCAGGTAGCCGTCGAAGCGTTTCTCGACACCGGCCACGCCGATCACCTCGGCGGCGCTCACCCCCTCGCGGCCGAACCCGGCACCGCCGAGGATGTGCGCGGCCAGCCGGCCATTGGGATAGAGCCGCATCTCGCGCGGGCCGAACAGGATGCCGGGGTCGCCGATGTCATGCACGGCCTGCTTCTGTTCCGGCGAGATCCGTTTCTTGATCCAGAGGAACTTGCGCTTGCCTGTGAAGTCGCGGATCAGACGGTCCTTGTCGAGATCGGGAAAGATTTCGACCAGCTTTTCCGCCGCCGCCACCGGGTCGATCATGTGGGGCGGCTGGGCATAGACCGAGTAGGTTTCCAGATTGGTCGCCAGGATGCGCCCTTCGCGGTCCACGATGTCGGCCCGTTGCGTCGCGATATTGGCGCCCGGCGCGCTGGCCAGCGGCTCCTGCGCCTCGGAGGTGGCGAGCAGCCCCATGCGGACGCCGACCACGGCGAAGGCGCAGAAGAAGAAGACGCCGAGAACCAGAAGGCGCCCTTCGGCGCGGGCGCGGGCGCGGTCCTTCATCTCTTCGTGGCGCTTGCGGATGTTCTCGCGTTCGATGGCGTCCGGGTTTTCGCCGCGGGCGCGGGCGTCGAGGATTCGGGCAAGCGGGCGCAGCGGTGTCCGGGTCATGGGATCTGCACCTCGCCCAGCGCCCGCAACTCGGTGATCGCCTGCAATTCGATGGGATCGACGATGGGCAGGTCGGGATCCTCGCCATAGGCGATCTGGTCGGCGCGGCCGAACTGTTCGGCGCGCAGCGGCAGAAGGCCGAGGCGCTCGAAGTTCAGATCCGCCAGCTCGCGCAGCCGGTCCGGGCGGTTGAGATAGGCCCATTCGGCGCGCAGTACGCTCAACCGCGCCTGCGCCGCGCCGATCTGGCGCTGCAGGGCCTGGGTCTGCTTGAGAACCTGCTGGGTCCGGTAGTTTTCCTGATAGGCCCAGAGCGCCAGCCCGAACACGGCAAGGGCGGTCAGCACATACATCACACTCTTCATCTCGCTCCCCCACTCAGTTGCGGCATTCCCAGGGCGCCGGCGTCGATGGGGCCCGCCGGGGCGCCGGTGCGCACCGCGACGCGCAGCTTGGCCGAGCGCGCGCGTGGATTCTCTGCCAGTTCCTGCTCGTCCGGGCCGATGGCCTTGCGGGTCTTCAGCGTGAACTGCGGCTGCTCCTGCGGCGCCTCGGGCGCGTAGCGGTTGGCGCGGCCGGACCTGCCCGCGCGGGCCTGCAGAAACCGTTTCACCATCCGGTCCTCGATCGAATGAAAGGTGACGATGGCCAGGTGCCCGGCTGGTTTCAGCGCGCGTTCGGCGGCCATTAGCCCCCGGAACAATTCCTCGTATTCGCCATTCACCGCGATCCGCAGAGCCTGGAAGGTGCGCGTCGCGGGATGCGACTGGCCCGGCTTGGCCCGCGACAGGCAGGATTCGACGATGCCAGCCAGTTGCAGCGTCGAGGTGATCGGCGCCTCGGCGCGGGCCCGCACGATGGCGCGGGCGATGCGGCGGCTGGCGCGTTCCTCGCCGTAGTGGAAGAGAATGTCGGCCAGCAGCGCCTCGGACGCGGTGTTCACCAGATCGGCGGCGCTGTCGCCCGTTTGGCTCATCCGCATGTCGAGGGGGCCGTCCTTGATGAAGGAAAAGCCGCGTTCGGCCCGATCGAGCTGCATCGAGGACACGCCCAGATCGAGCACCACCCCGTCGAGGTCGCGGGCGTAGCTGTCCATCTGCGAAAAGATCCCCGGCTGCAGCACCAGGCGGTCGCCGTATTCGGCGGCCCAGTCTGCCGCCATCTCGAAGGCCAGCGGATCGCGATCGACTGCGATCACCCGCTCGGCCCCGGCTGCGAGAAGGCCGCGCGTGTAGCCGCCCGCGCCGAAGGTTCCGTCGAGCCAGACACCGGAGACCGGCGCGACCGCGGCCAACAGGGGGCGCAGCAGGACGGGAATGTGCGGATCGCCGGTTCGGGAGCGGTCAGCCGCGGACATGCCGTCACGCGTCCCGTGGCCCGTCGAGGAACTGCATCGGGTCGAAATCGTCCGGCAATTCGTCCAGCCACTCTTCGGCGGCGGCCAGTTCCTCGCTCTCGTAGGTTTCCGGTTTCCAGATCTGGAAGGTGTCGCCCGCGGCGATGAAGAACGCCTCGTCCTCGAGCCCGATCTTCTTGCGCAGCTTGGCGGGCAGGACCAGCCGGCCGGTTTCATCGACGTTGGTCGGGAAGGACTGGCCGTGAAACATGCGCTGGAGCATCTTGCGTTCCATCGAGCCGCGCGGCAGCGCGTCGATCTTGGCATCGACCTCGTCGATGGCCTCCATCGTGTAGCATTCCAGATATTTCCGGCGGTGGTCGCCGTAGACGATCACCAGTTCGGGGTTGCCGCCGGGTTGCCAGTTGGGATCGCCCGCTTCGAGCACACGGCGAAACGAGGCCGGGATCGACACCCTGCCCTTGCTGTCCACCTTGTGGTGGCTTTCGCCTCTGAACCTGCGCGCCAAGCCGACTGTCCCTTTCGCTTGCGCCCCCGTTTGAATTCCGTCCCCAGAAGTCGAAAACGGCGGGTTGATCTGCTGCCACTGATCAACCCGCCGCATTTGCCCGCCTTGCGGGATGTCCAGCTGCGCGCGCCACCTGGGGGGATGTCTGCTCGCTCGCGCGCCGGATCTCTTGGTTCGATGAAAGCGAGATGCCTGTATGAAACCTTTTGTTTTCTGCTCGGGGTCGTTTGGTGCCCCTGTCGCCTCGTCCTCATCGGATGAATTAGGGATGCCATGGGAATTTATGGAAATCAACAGTTTTCTGAAGCGAAATTCTTGGAGCACGCCTCAGGAGATGGCCAATTTGCCTGAATCATTTCGGGAATTTGGCACAAGATAGCACTTATATAGATGTTGTATGGCTAGACACTACAATATATAGGCACATCTGAAGTGGTCGAAAATTTCCCACGCATTCCCAGAAATTTTCATCCATCACACAGGATTTGTCCATTGTTCTATTTTTGTTCTTTATTGCAGCCTCGAATCACCGGAAAAAGGCTCGCCCCGTTCCAGCTCTGAGGGTCGCGTTTTCGAGGATTCGCGCCATGTCCCACAATTTCCCGTGGCGTGTGGTTTTCCGCGCCCAGGGGCACGACCCGATCCAGAGGCCGGTCAGAATCTGACCACCCGCCGAAAATTTCGGCACTTCAAGGCCCGTTTTTCGGGCATGTCGCGCAAGGCCGTCAGGCCCTGCGGCGGAACCGGGCCGGAAACCGGATCCGCACGCCCGGCCCCGTCCGGCGGAAACCCCAACAAAACATGCACCCAAACGGCCGCTTTCCGGAATATCCAGTCAATCTATGCATTTGCTGCATAGCAGCATTGCCGCCGAAACCCATTGTGCACGCGCAGCATTCGCCTATCTTCGGGGTCAAGCAGTGCCGCAGCGATGCGGCGGAACCAACGAGATCAGGTGACGAACCATGGCAGCAACGAGCGAACATCTCGCCCACAAGGGCACCCGGTCCTTCGGCCTCTCCGCGATGATCGAGGCGGCGAAGACGCGGTTCATCCGCCACCGGATGTACCGCCGGACCTTCAACGAGCTGTCGGCCCTGTCCGCTCGCGACCTCGAGGATCTGGGGCTGAACCGGTCGATGATCCGCCGGGTCGCGCTGCAGGCGGCCAACGACTACGTGGCGCGCTGAGCGCACGGGACTTTCGGGATTCAGGCCACTTCCTCCTCCCTGGCGGCCTGAAGATCGGCGGCGGCATCCTCCTCCTCCCTGATGCCGCCGTACCGGATACCGGCCCCACGGCCGGATGCAGATACATCGGGCTTCCTCCTCCCTGCCCGGTGTTGCAAGAGCACGGCGATGCCCTCCTCCTCCCTGGCATCGCCGTGGCCCCATACCGGGATCGAACCCGGGTTCGGATGCATCGGGGCGTCCTCCTCCCTGCCCCGGTGCCGACAAGAACGGCGGTTCCCTCCTCCTCCCTGGGAACCGCCGTTTTTCTTTGGAAGGAAAGAAAGGGGGCGCCGCCCCCGTCGCGGCAGGCCGCGACTCCCCCGGAGTATTTCCGGCAAGATGAAGAACACGGGAAGCAGGCCTCGGGCCCGCGCGGTCAGAACGGCACGTCGTCTTTGGCGGTCAGGAAGCGGGCGACGACCTTTTTCGTGCCCGCCTTGTCGAAGGCCACTTCGACCTTGTCGCCTTCGATGTCGAGCACTTCGCCATAGCCGAACTTCTGGTGGAACACGCGCTCGCCCAGCGTGAAGCTGGCCACGGCGTCCAGATCGATGACGGTGTTCCGGGTCTCGCGCGGCTGCGACATGCCGTATTGCCCCTGTCGCGCCTGCATCCGCTTCCAGCCGGGCGAGTTGTAGACATTGGCCTCGGCCGCGCGGGTCTCGATGCCCGGGCTGCGGCCGCCGCCGCCATAGAGACCCGGCGGGGTCAGCACCTCGACATGGTCCTCGGGCAGTTCGTCGATGAAGCGGGACGGCATGGCGTTCTGCCATTGGCCGAACACCCGCCGGTTGGCGGCGAAGGAGATGGTGCAAAGCTCCTCGGCGCGGGTGATGCCGACATAGGCCAGCCGGCGTTCCTCTTCGAGGCCCTTGAGGCCGGTTTCGTCCATCGAGCGTTGCGAGGGGAACAGCCCGTCCTCCCAGCCCGGCAGGAAGACGGCGGGAAATTCCAGCCCCTTGGCGGCGTGCAAGGTCATGATCGAGACCTTGCTTTCGGCATCCTGGCTGTCATTGTCCATGATCAGGCTGACATGTTCGAGGAAACCCTGCAGGTTCTCGAAGCTCTCCAGCGCCTTGACCAGTTCCTTGAGGTTTTCCAGCCGGCCCGGCGCCTCGGGCGTCTTGTCGTTCTGCCAGTGGGCGGTGTAGCCGGATTCGTCCAGCACGATCTGCGCCAGTTCGACATGCGACACCTCGGGCGGACCATAACGGACGGGTGCGGTGCCGTCGTCGATCACCGAGTCGTCGTCGATCTCGATCCGCGGGCCGCGGGTCATCGCGTTCCAGCGTGCCAGCCCGTCGACCAGTTCGCGCAGCGCCGCGGCGCCCTTGCCTTTGATCAGCCCCTGATCGACCGCGATCCGGGCGCCTTCGACCAGCGACACGCCGTTTTGCCGCGCGGTCATCTGGATGGTCTGCTGCGCCTTGTCGCCCAGGCCGCGCTTGGGGGTGTTCACGATCCGCTCGAAGGCCAGATCGTCCTCGGGGGACACCACCAGCCGGAAATAGGCCATGGCATCGCGGATCTCCATCCGCTCGTAGAATCGCGGGCCGCCGATCACGCGGTAGGGCAGGCCGATGGTCAGGAACCGGTCCTCGAAGGCGCGCATCTGGTGGCTGGCGCGCACGAGGATGGCGATTTCGTCGAGGTTCATCGGCCGCACGCCACGGGTGCCGCCCTGCATGGCGTCGATCTCCTCACCGATCCAGCGGGCCTCTTCCTCGCCATCCCAATGGCCGATCAGGCGGACCTTTTCTCCGTCTTGCGCGGCGGTCCAGAGTTCCTTGCCCAGACGGCTTTCATTGCCGCGGATGACGTTGGAGGCGGCAGCGAGAATGTGCGGGGTCGAGCGGTAGTTCTGCTCCAGCCGCACCACGTGGGCGCCAGGAAAGTCCTTCTCGAACCGCAGGATGTTGCCCACCTCGGCCCCACGCCAGCCATAGATAGACTGGTCGTCGTCGCCCACGCAGCAGATGTTCTTGTGCCCGCCCGCCAACAGGCGCAGCCACATGTACTGGGCGATGTTGGTGTCCTGGTACTCGTCCACAAGGATGTAGCGGAACCAGCGCTGGTATTGCTCCAGCACGTCCGGGTGGGTCTGGAAGATGGTGAGCATGTGCAAGAGCAGGTCGCCGAAATCCACCGCGTTCAACTCGCGCAGGCGGGTTTGATATTGAGCGTAGAGGTCAACGCCCTTGTGGTTGTAGGCCCCGGCATCGGCGGCGGGCACCTTGTCGGGGGTAAGCGCCCGGTTCTTCCAGCCGTCGATGATGTTCAGCAGCAGCCGCGCCGGCCAGCGCTTGTCGTCGATATTGGCGGCCTGCACCAGTTGCTTGAGCAGGCGCAGCTGGTCGTCGGTGTCGAGAATGGTGAAGTTCGACTTCAGGTCCACCAGTTCGGCGTGCCGCCGCAGCAGCTTGACGCAGATCGCATGGAAGGTGCCCAGCCACGGCATCCCCTCGGCGGGCTGGCCCAGCAGGCGGCCGACCCTGTCCTTCATCTCGCGCGCGGCCTTGTTGGTAAAGGTCACGGCGAGAATCTCGTTCGGCCGCGCGTGGCCGGTGTTCAGCAGATGCGCGATGCGGGTGGTCAGCGCCTTGGTCTTGCCGGTGCCTGCGCCCGCCAGCATCAGCACCGGGCCGTCGAGCTGTTCGACCGCCTCGCGCTGCGCCGGGTTGAGATCGTCGAGATAGCCGAGCCGTGTCGCCGGGTTCGCCCGCGCCGACAGCGATGCGCCTTCGAAGGCGTCCATTTCGTCATGACTGCTCATGGCAGGCAAACTACGCACTATTGCGGGCAAGGGAAAGGGTTTGTTCCCGCCTTGTTCCCGTTTGCAGGACGGAAATTCCGCACCGTCGGTGCCGTTCGGAGGGAGCGGACGCCGACCCAAAAGCAACAGACACGGCCCGAGGCGGCGGCAGACCGGGCGCAGGGGCCTGAAACCCTTGCCGAATCGTGTTTCAGGTTGGATCAAACCGCATGGATCTGCACAGCGCCTATCCCGGTATCGACGATCTGAAATGGCGCGCCAAGCGCCGGGTGCCGCATTTCGTCTGGGAGTATCTGGACAGCGGAACGGGAGTCGAGGCCACCCGGGACCGCAATCGCGCGGCGCTGGACCGGATCGGGTTCTGGCCGTCGATCCTGCACGGGCCGCTGGAGTTCGATCCGGGGAAGCGGTTTCTGGGGCGGGACCATCCCCTGCCCTTCGGCGTCGCCCCGATCGGCATGTGCGGCCTGATCTGGCCGGAGGCCGAATTTCTGCTGGCGCAGGCGGCGGCCGGGGCCGGGATTCCCTATGCGCTGTCCACGGTGGCCAGCCAGAGCCCGGAAGACGTGGCGCCGCATCTGGGCGAGCACGCCTGGTTTCAGCTTTACCCGCCCAAAGACCCCGGGATTCGCAAGGACATCCTGGCGCGCGCCCGCACGGCGGGGTTTTCGACTCTGGTCCTGACCGCGGACGTGCCGGTGGCCTCGCGGCGCGAACGCCAGACCCGGTCGGGCCTGACCCAGCCACCCAGGCTCACGCCGCGGCTGCTGGCGCAGGTGGCGCGGCGACCGGCCTGGGCGATGGGCATGGCGCGGAGCGGGATGCCCCGGATGCGGACGCTGGACAGATACGTGACCGGGGCGCAGAGGAACCTGCCGCCGACGGCGCATGTCGGATACCTGCTGCGCACCTCGCCCGACATGGACTATGTGCGGTGGCTGCGCGACAACTGGGACGGGCCGCTGATCGTCAAGGGGGTGATGCGCGAACGGGACGCAGTGCCGCTAGCCGGGGTGGGCGTCGATGCGCTGTGGGTCTCGAACCACGGCGGGCGGCAGTTCGACGGCGCGCCCGCCAGCATCGAGGCGCTTTCCGCGATCCGACGGGCCACGGACCTGCCGCTGATCTTCGACAGCGGCATCGGCGGCGGTCTGGACATCCTGCGCGCATTGGCGACGGGCGCGGATTTCGTGATGGTGGGTCGCGCGTTTCTCTATGGCCTCGCGGCCCTTGGCGCGGCCGGTCCGGCGCATGTCATCGACATTCTGCGCAAGGACTTGGAGGCGAATATGGGCCAGATCGGCGCCGCCCGTCTGGACGCCCTGCCCGAACCCATCAGCCTGTCTTGATGCCGCATCGCAGCATCCGCGGCCGGAAAAATCCGCCTGCGCGGCGCTTGCGAGCGATAACATGCCGGTTCTACCCAGAAATACAGATATACCTGCGCGTAATGTCCGCCTAAAACCACGGCCACACTGCCAACAAGCTGGACCTGCCAATGACCGACTTCAAGAAGATCCTGATCGCCAACCGCGGTGAGATTGCCATTCGCGTGATGCGCGCGGCAAACGAGATGGGCAAGCGCACCGTCGCCGTCTTTGCCGAAGAGGACAAGCTTGGCCTGCATCGTTTCAAGGCGGACGAAGCCTATCGCATCGGCGAGGGTCTGGGACCGGTGGCGGCCTATCTGTCCATCGACGAGATCATTCGGGTGGCCAAGGAAAGCGGCGCCGACGCGATCCATCCGGGCTATGGCCTGCTGTCGGAGAATCCCGATTTCGTGGATGCCTGCGTGCAGAACGGCATCACCTTCATCGGACCCAAGGCCGAGACCATGCGTGCGCTCGGCGACAAGGCGAGCGCCCGGCGGGTGGCGGTCGCGGCGGGCGTGCCGGTGATCCCGGCCACCGAGGTTCTGGGCGACGACATGGACGCGATCCGCGCCGAGGCGGCCGAGATCGGCTATCCGCTGATGCTCAAGGCGTCCTGGGGGGGCGGCGGACGCGGGATGCGCCCGATCAACGGCCCCGAGGAACTGGAAGAGAAGGTTCTGGAAGGCCGCCGCGAGGCCGAGGCCGCGTTCGGCAATGGCGAAGGGTATCTGGAAAAGATGATCACCCGCGCCCGCCATGTCGAGGTGCAGATCCTGGGCGACAAGCACGGGCAGATCTATCACCTGTACGAGCGCGACTGCTCGGTCCAGCGCCGCAACCAGAAGGTCGTGGAGCGCGCCCCGGCCCCCTATCTGAGCGAGGACCAGCGGGCCGAGCTGTGCGAGCTGGGCCGCCGCATCTGCGCCCATGTGAACTATGAATGCGCCGGTACCGTCGAATTCCTGATGGATATGGACACCGGCAAGTTCTACTTCATCGAGGTGAACCCGCGCGTGCAAGTCGAACACACCGTCACCGAGGAAGTGACCGGCATCGACATCGTGCAGGCGCAGATCCTGATCGCCGAGGGCAAGACGCTGGCCGAGGCGACCGGCATGGCCAGCCAGGAGGACATCACGCTCAACGGCCACGCGCTGCAGACCCGGATCACCACCGAGGATCCGCAGAACAACTTCATCCCCGACTATGGCCGGATCACCGCCTATCGCTCGGCCACCGGCATGGGCATCCGTCTGGACGGCGGCACGGCCTATGCGGGGGGCGTGATCACGCGGTACTACGACTCGCTGCTGACCAAGGTCACGGCCTGGGCGCCGACGCCGGAAAAGGCGATCGCCCGGATGGACCGCGCCCTGCGCGAATTCCGCATCCGCGGCGTTTCGACGAATATCGACTTCGTCATCAACCTGCTGAAGCACCCGACCTTCCTGTCGAACGAATACACCACCAAGTTCATCGACACGACGCCCGAGCTGTTCACCTTCAAGAAGCGGCGCGACCGCGGCACCAAGGTGCTGACCTATATCGCGGACATCACGGTGAACGGGCATCCCGAAACCAAGGACCGCCCGCGACCGCGCGCCGATCTGAAGGAACCGAAGCCGCCCGCGCTGAAGGCCGAGCCGCAGATGGGCACCCGCAACCTGCTCGAACAGAAAGGCCCGCAGGCGGTGGCGGACTGGATGAAGGCGCAGCGGCAACTCTTGATCACCGACACCACGATGCGCGACGGGCATCAGTCGCTGCTGGCCACCCGGATGCGGTCGATCGACATGATCCGCGTGGCGCCGGCCTATGCCGCCAACCTGCCGCAGCTGTTCTCGGTCGAGTGCTGGGGCGGCGCGACCTTCGACGTGGCCTATCGGTTCCTGCAGGAATGTCCGTGGCAACGCCTGCGCGACCTGCGCGAGGCGATGCCCAACCTGATGACCCAGATGCTGCTGCGCGGCGCCAACGGTGTGGGCTATACCAACTATCCCGACAACGTGGTGCAGGAATTCGTGCGCCAGGCGTCCAGGAACATCGACGTGTTCCGCGTGTTCGATTCGCTCAACTGGGTCGAGAACATGCGCGTGGCGATGGATGCGGTGATCGAGAACGGCAAGATCTGCGAAGGCACCGTCTGTTACACCGGCGACATCCTCGATCCCGACAGGGCCAAGTACGACCTGAAATACTATGTCGGCATGGCCAAGGAGCTGCGCGACGCGGGCGCACATGTGCTGGGCCTCAAGGACATGGCCGGCCTGCTGAAACCCGCCGCGGCGCGGGTGCTGATCAAGGCGCTGAGGGAAGAGGTCGGGTTGCCGATCCATTTCCACACCCACGACACCGCCGGCGTGGCCTGCGCCACCATCCTCGCCGCTTCCGAGGCGGGCGTGGACGCGGTGGATTGCGCGATGGACGCATTCTCGGGCAACACCAGCCAGGCGACGCTGGGCACCGTGGTCGAAGCGCTGCGCCACACCGACCGCGACACCGGGCTGGACATCAAGGCGATCCGCGAGATCAGCGACTACTTCGAAGCGGTGCGCGCGCAGTACGCGGCCTTTGAATCCGGGCTGCAGGCGCCGGCCTCCGAGGTCTATCTGCACGAGATGCCGGGCGGCCAGTTCACCAACCTCAAGGCGCAGGCGCGCAGCCTCGGGCTGGAGGAACGCTGGCACGAGGTGGCGCAGATGTATGCCGACGTGAACCGGATGTTCGGCGATATCGTCAAGGTGACGCCGTCCTCGAAGGTGGTTGGTGACATGGCGCTGATGATGGTCAGCCAGGGCCTGACCCGCGCGCAGGTCGAAGATCCGGATACCGACGTGGCCTTCCCCGATTCGGTCATCGACATGATGCGCGGCAATCTGGGCCAGCCGCCGGGCGGTTTTCCGGCGACCATCATGAAGAAGGTGCTCAAAAGCGAAAAGCCGAACACCGAGCGGCCCGGCAAGCACCTGCCGCCGGTGGATCTGGAGGCCGCCCGCGCCGAGTTGTCCAGGCAGCTCGACGGCAAGGCGGTCGATGACGAGGATCTGAACGGGTATCTGATGTATCCCAAGGTCTTCCTCGACTACATGGGCCGCCACCGCATCTACGGCCCGGTTCGGACCCTGCCGACCAAGACCTTCTTCTACGGCATGGAACCGGGTGAGGAGATCACCGCCGAGATCGATCCCGGCAAGACGCTGGAGATCCGGTGCCAGGCCATCGGCGAGACGGACGAAAAGGGCGAGGTCAAGGTGTTCTTCGAGCTCAACGGCCAGCCCCGCGTCATCCGGGTGCCGAACCGGCTGGTGAAATCGGCGACCCAGGACCGGCCCAAGGCCGAGGCCGGCAACCCGGGCCATGTCGGCGCGCCGATGCCGGGTGTCGTGGCCACCGTCGCGGTCTCGGCGGGGCAGCAGGTCAAGGAAGGCGACATGTTGCTGACCATCGAGGCGATGAAGATGGAAACCGGCATCCATGCCGAGCGCGACGCCACCGTCAAGGCGGTGCATGTCCAGCCCGGCGGCCAGATCGACGCCAAGGATCTGCTGGTCGAACTGGAGTGACCCCCTGCGAAACGGATGCTCGCCGCCGCGGCCTTCGCGGCGGCAGGTCGTCGTTCAGTCCAGAAGCAGGCTGTTGAGCTCGCGCGTGGCCGCCTTGGACAGATCGTCACCACCGGGCAGTTCGGCCAATGTTTCCTGCGAGATGTCGCGTGCGTCCCTGACGCCCTCTCTGGCCTCGACGACATCCACCTTGGCGTCGCGGACGTCGTCCCTGGCGGCTGCGACCTCCGCCTCGGCCCGTTCGACGGAGTCGCGCGCCTCGGCGACGGCCGCCTCATAGGCGTCCTCGGAGTCAAACATCTCGTCGATCTCGTCCGGGGACAAGGCTTCGAGCGCGTTCAGATCGTCCTCGGCGCTGGTCAGGTCGTCGCGTGCCGTTCCCAGGTCGCCAAGCGCATCGCGGAACGCCTCTTTCTTGTCGGCGAAAGTCTCCTTCGCGTCCTGTAGATCGAACAGCGTTTCCCGATAGGTCGCCAACTGGCCGACCATGCTGTTCGGAGCGGCGTTCTGAAACGCGCGGGCGCTGGCATGCGCCGCATTCAGGCCCTTGAGTTCGGACGCGATCTTGCCGTGCCGGTTCGGGTGGTCGTATTTGTCCTCGCGGTCATATCTGCCGTATCTGTCGCGGTCGTGGTGCCGGCTCAGATAGTCGAACTTGTCGGAATAATCACGCTTGTTCGAGTAGTCGTACTTGTCCAGATGGTCGTAGCTTGCCGGATGACCGTATTTACCGTGACGGTGGACCGTGTTCGGATAGTCGTACTTGTCCAGGTGATCATATCTTTCGTACCGGGCCTGGTAGTCCGGCACGACGGCCGTCGTCCGGGTTGTATTGCGCGACACGGTCGTGTTGCGCGATGCGTGGGTGGCGGAACGGTTTCGCGACTTGGTGCCGGACCGGTCGCGCGCCTGCTTTCCGCCGAACAGGTTGGCCACCGCTTTCTCGAACCCGCTTTTGCCGCTGTTGCCACGGCTCTTTCCGTTGCCCTTGCCTTTGGTTCCGCCAAAGCCCGCAAAGACGCCCTTGGCGCCCTTGGATCCGCCCTTGCCGGCGCCGTGTCCGCCCCGTGAGGCCGATTTGTGACCGCCCTTGCCGTTTCCGCCTTTGGCCTCTGCGCCCTTGCCACCGCCAAAGTCGGCGCCTTTGCCACCGCCGTTCCCGTTGCCGTTGCCGCCGCCATTCCCGTTGCCGTTGCCGCCGCCGTTTCCATTGCCGTTGCCGCCGCCGTTTCCGTTCTTTGCGAACACGGGTTCCGGGAGGGCAAACCCCAAAGCAAAGCCGAACGCCCCGGCCAACATCAGAGACGTTGCGGTGACACGCAGTACCGAGCGAAATTTCATGACCTGTCCCTTTCTTGCGGCGCACCGGCTTGAGTCATTCGATTTGCCGGCCGATCGGGCATCGGCATGGCCGGTGAACCCGAAGAAATATCGTTGAAAACGAATATACGCCAAACCGGGCAGGCCAGCAAATCGGCCTGCAACCGTCTGTTTTTTCTGAAGGGAATCGCTGAAGTCCCGGAGCCAACCGCCGCAGTCAGCGGGCCGGAGGGGACCGGACCCGGCAAATCCCGAGCCAGCTGCGGCTTGGGCAGCGGGGCCGTGCGGAGAGGGGCCGGTTCCGAGCCGAAGACCGGCGCGACCGGATCGCGCCGCAGCCAAAATTTTCGGCGCCGATGCGATTTTCCACTTGCAGCTTTCGGCCAGAGTTTATACTTCACGCCTCACTCGACGGTGCGGGCGTAGCTCAGGGGTAGAGCATTACCTTGCCAAGGTAAGGGTCGTGAGTTCGAATCTCATCGCCCGCTCCAGTTGAGACCCCAGGCCCAAGGGCCACACGGATGCGGGCGTAGCTCAGGGGTAGAGCATTACCTTGCCAAGGTAAGGGTCGTGAGTTCGAATCTCATCGCCCGCTCCAGACACCAGCCTTTCTGAACAAACATTCACTGGTGGCGCGCGGCCGCTTGCGCCTATGCTGGCCCCGATCTGACCGCAACGAAAGGGCTGCCCCCGTGTCCGATTATGTCATCCGTTCGCTTACCGCCGAAGAAGTCCAGCAAGCCGTGGACTGGGCCGGGCGCGAGGGCTGGAATCCCGGCCTGCACGATGCCGAGTGCTTTCGCTCGTCCGATCCCGACGGGTTCATGGGCGGGTTCGTCGGCGACCGGATGATCGCCTCGGTCTCGGCCGTGAACTACGACGACCGCTTTTCCTTTCTCGGGTTCTACATCGTGCACCCGGACTTTCGCGGCTCGGGCCACGGGCTCGAACTCGCGCACCGTGCCTTTGCCCATTGCGGTGGTCGGAACATGGGTCTGGACGGTGTGGTCGAACAGCAGGACAACTACCGCAGGACCGGCTTTTCCTTCGCCTACAACAACTACCGGTTCGGCGGCACGGTGGGCGGGGTTCTGTCGGCGCTGGGGCAGGTCGAGACCGAAGGCGTTCAGCCGCTGACCGGCGTTTCCGACCCGCTCAAGACCTATGACCGGGAGATGTTCCCGGCCCCGCGCGACACCTTCCTGAAAAGCTGGCTGAGCGCGCCGAGCCATGTTTCGCGGGTCCGGATGAAAGACGGCGCCATCGCGGGCTACGCGGTGTTGCGGCCCTGCCTGTCGGGCTACAAGGTCGGTCCGCTCTTTGCCGACGATCCGGGCACGGCGCGGGCGCTGCTGGCCTCGGTCCTGGCGGGCGTGCCCGCGGATCAGAGGCATCAGGACGTCTTCATCGACATGCCGCAACCCAATGCCGAGGCGTTCGGCCTGGCCGATCAGCTTGGGCTGGACAAGGTGTTCGAGACCGCCCGCATGTATTCCGACCACGCGCCCGAGATCGACCTGGGCCGCGTCTATGGGGTGACGACCTTCGAACTGGGCTGAGCCTCAGAACGCCTTGAACGTCATCGTGGTCAGCGACCGTTCGATGTTGGGGATGACCAGCAGGTGCTCGTTGATGTAATGGCCCACATCCTCGCCTTCGGGGATGTAGAGCTTCATCAGCAGGTCGTATTCGCCGCTGGTCGAGTAGAGCTCGGAATGGATCTCGCGCAGCGCGATGTCTTCGGCCACCTTGTAGGTGGTGCCGGGTTTGCAGCGGATCTGGATGTAGACGCAGGTGGTCATGCCGGGGTGGTCCGATAGCCTTGGGCGGTTTGAACTGGGCTCAGGCTGGCACGGGCCGGAAGCGGGCGCAATCCCCTGATTTTCGCGCAACAGATCGTCGCGCGCGCTGCGAACGGGCTGGAAATGCTCACAGCCCCCGGCGTATAAGCGCGCGGCAGTAAAAGGAAATCGCCCATGCGCCGCGCCACGATCCGCCGCAAGACCGCCGAGACGGATATCTCGGTCGAGATCAACCTCGACGGGACCGGAACCTATGATGTCCGCACCGGTGTCGGGTTCTTCGATCACATGCTGGACCAGCTGGCGCGCCATTCGCTGATCGACATGACGATCCGGGCCGAGGGCGACCATCACATCGACGATCACCACACGGTCGAGGATACTGGCATCGCGTTGGGTCAGGCTCTGACCGCGGCCTTGGGCGACAAGACGGGCATCCGGCGGTACGGTGAATGCCATCTGCCGATGGATGACGCGCAGGTGCGCTGCGCGCTGGACCTGTCGGGCCGGCCCTTCCTGGTTTGGAACGTCGATCTGCCCACGCCCAAGATCGGCGCGTTCGACACCGAACTGGTACGCGAGTTCTTCCAGGCGTTCAGCACCCATGGCGGCATCACCCTGCATGTGGACAGGTTGCACGGGTTCAACAGCCACCACATCGCCGAGGCCGCATTCAAGGCAGTCGCCCGCGCCTTGCGCGCGGCGGTCGAGACCGATCCGCGCAAGGCGGACGCGATCCCTTCGACCAAGGGTGCGCTCTGAATGCTGACCGCCATCATCGACTATGAGTCGGGCAACCTGCATTCCGCCGAAAAGGCGTTCCAGCGCATGGCGCGCGAGGTGGATGCGGGCGAGGTCGTCGTGACCTCGGAGGCCGAGGTGGTGGCGCGCGCCGACCGTCTGGTACTGCCCGGCGATGGCGCCTTTCCCGCCTGCGCGGCGGAACTGCGGGGGCACAAGGGCATCTACGACGCGATGGTCGAGGCGGTCGAAACCCGCGGCCGCCCTTTTCTGGGCATCTGCGTCGGCATGCAGCTCATGGCGACGACCGGGCACGAATATGCGGACACGCCGGGGCTGGACTGGATCGCCGGCGACGTGGTCAGGATCCGGCCGGACGACAGGGCGCTGAAGGTGCCGCACATGGGCTGGAACGATCTGGTAATCGAGAACGACCATCCGGTGTTTGCCGGTATCCGGACCGGCGATCACGCCTATTTCGTGCATTCCTATCAGTTCCGCGTGGACAACCCGGCCGAGCGGCTGGCCCGCGTCGACTATGGCGGCCCGGTCACCGCGGTGATCGGGCGCGACACCATGCTGGGGATGCAGTTCCACCCCGAGAAAAGCCAAGACGTGGGCCTGCGCCTGATCGGCAATTTCCTGACCTGGACGCCGTGACGCGCGCAGGTCAGGCGCGGTGCGTCACTGGAGCCGCGTCCAGTCCTGCCCACGGCAGATCAACCCGCCCGCGATGCAGCCCTTGACCGACAGGGTGTTGCCCTTGAGGGTCATTTTGGAAACATAGGTCTTGTCGGATTCCGGATCCCAGATCTTGCCGCCGCTATAGGCGCCGTCGCCATCGGCCACCATGTCCCAAATCATCCTCTTGCCCAGATGCTCGTAGGTCAGGTTCTGGTCGCCCTGCGCGTTGAAGGCGCTGTCGATCGTACCGCAGACGGCGCTGCCGCAGGGTTGGATGGACACGTGCAGATATCCGCCCTCTTCGCCCGGAGCGGTCTTCCAGATGCCGTCCACCGGATCTTCGGCCTGCGCGACCGTAGCGGCGCCGATCAGGGCGGCGGCTGCCAGACAGGTTCTGAATGTCATGATTGTACCTCCTTGTTGGAATGAAATGTGGCGCGGGTC
Source organism: Ruegeria sp. BHSB196 (assembly GCF_059613135.1). NCBI lineage: Bacteria > Pseudomonadati > Pseudomonadota > Alphaproteobacteria > Rhodobacterales > Roseobacteraceae > Ruegeria > Ruegeria sp. BHSB196. The sequence goes on along the minus strand of NZ_JBXWRY010000003.1, from coordinate 147,474 downwards.
GGGTGTCAGGGCAACCCTGACTTTGGGTCGCGTTGCATCCCCCGCCCTTCCCATGCCATATCCCGCGCGGAAATCAGCGAAAGGCCGCCGCACATGATCCTCTACCCCGCCATCGACCTCAAGGACGGCCAGGCCGTGCGCCTGCTGCGCGGCGACATGGACAAGGCGACCGTGTTCAACGACGATCCCGCCGCCCAGGCCCGCGCCTTTGTCGAGGCGGGCTGCGAATGGCTGCATCTGGTGGACCTGAACGGTGCCTTTGCCGGCGCGCCGGTCAACGCAGCCCCGGTCGAGGCGATTCTGCGGGCCTGCGACGTGCCTGCGCAACTGGGCGGCGGCATCCGCGACATGGCCACCATCGAGATGTGGCTCGACAAGGGGCTGGCGCGGGTCATTCTGGGCACCGTCGCGGTCGAAAACCCCGATCTGGTGCGGGAAGCGGCTGGGGCGTTTCCCGGCCAGGTCGCCGTCGGCATCGATGCGCGCGGCGGCAGGGTCGCCACCAAGGGCTGGGCCGAGGAAACCGACGTGCTGGCCACCGATCTGGCAAAAAGCTTCGAGGATGCGGGCGTCGCCGCCATCATCTATACCGACATCAACCGCGACGGGGCGATGCAGGGCCCGAATGTCGAGGCCACCGCCGCGCTGGCCCGCGCGGTGTCGATCCCGGTGATCGCCAGCGGCGGCGTCAGCTCGCTGGCCGATCTGATCGCGCTCAGGGATTGCGGCGTGGCGCTGGACGGCGCGATCTCGGGGCGGGCGCTGTATGATGGCGCGCTCGATCTGGCCGAGGCGATTCGCGTCCTCGGATGACCTATTGTGCCGCGGCGGCGGTCAGGTTCTGCAAGGCCCCCTGCATCTTGCCGATGACCGGCGATGTCTCGACCGCGTCGAGATCGTCCATGGTTTCCTTGGGGTCTTCATAGGCCAGCCAGACCTGCCCGTCGGCATCCTCGTAGGCCAGCACCTTGAGCGGCAGGAACAGCCCGGCGAGCGGGTCGAGTTCCATCGCGGGTGTGCCGAGTTTCGGGTTGCCGAAGACCAGCAACTGGCTGGCGGGGATGCTCATGCCCACGCTCTCGGCCCCGGCGGCGTGATCGACGCGGGCAAAGACGGTTGCCCCGGCCTTGCCGACCGCGGCTTCCAGCGCATCCATCGCCTCGGGCACCGACTTGGCGGTCTTGACCTTGATGATGTCGTCCGCCATCGCTGTAGACGCGCCTGAAACGGCAAGAATTGCGGCCCAAAACAAGTTCTTCATAATCCATTTCCTTCTATCGTTTCCGGTCCAGTTTTCACGGCTTTGGCCGTTGCCGCAATCACAACTCTGGCATCGGCAGGGCTTTGCCGTTAGGAGTGCCGCAGCAAAGGACGGTACATGCTGAAAACCCGCATCATTCCCTGTCTGGATGTCGCCGATGGCCGCGTGGTCAAGGGCGTGAATTTCGTGGACCTGCGCGACGCGGGCGATCCGGTGGAATCGGCCAAGGCCTATGACGCGGCCGGTGCCGACGAGATCTGTTTTCTGGACATCCACGCCACCCACGAAAACCGCGGCACCATGTTCGACGTGGTGCAGCGCACCGCCGAGCAGTGTTTCGTGCCACTGACCGTGGGCGGCGGCGTGCGCAGCAAGGAAGACGTGCGCAACCTGCTGCTGGCGGGGGCGGACAAGGTCAGCTTCAACTCGGCCGCCGTGGCCAATCCGGACGTGGTGGCCGAGGCCGCCGACCAGTTCGGCAGCCAGTGCATCGTGGTCGCCATAGACGCCAAGACGGTCAGCCCCGGCAAGTGGGAGATCTTTACCCATGGCGGGCGCAAGCCCACCGGCATCGACGCGGTGGAATTCGCCAGGACCGTGGTCGCCAAGGGTGCCGGGGAAATCCTGCTGACCTCGATGGACCGGGACGGCACCAAGGCCGGGTTCAACCTGCCGCTGACCCGTGCGATTTCGGACGCGGTGGACGTTCCGGTGATCGCCTCGGGCGGGGTGGGCAATCTGGATCACCTGGTGGAAGGCGTGACCGAGGGCGGCGCCAGCGCGGTGCTGGCGGCGTCGATCTTTCATTTCGGCGAATACACGATCCGCGAGGCCAAGGAACACATGGCCGCCGCAGGCATCCCCGTGAGGCTGACATGAGCATTCTGCAAGATCTGGCCGCCACCATCGACGCGCGCAAGGGCGCCGATCCCGAGTCCAGCTGGACCGCAAGGTTGCTGGCTGCAGGCCCCGAGAAATGCGCCGAGAAATTCGGCGAGGAGGCCGTCGAGGCGATCATCGAAACGGTCCGGGGGGATCGCGAAAAATTGACCGCCGAGGCGGCCGATGTGCTGTATCACCTTTTGGTCATGCTGGCGTCGCGCGACGTGTCCCTAGAGGAGGTGCTGGGGGAACTGGCGCGCCGGCAGGGCATCAGCGGGCTCGAGGAAAAGGCGGGCCGGTCCCGAGATTGAAACAGGCGGGGTACAGCACTACCATTCCCCATCAACGAACACGGCAATACGAGCGGACGGATTTCAATGCAAATGACGATGGTGAAACGCCTGGTCCCGGTTCTGGCCGTTCTGGGACTTGTGATCGTCGCGGGCTGCGCCAAGGCCCCCAGCGTGGACAAGCGCGACATTGAGGGGCTGGCGCTCGAGATCCGCGGTCTCGGACCCGACGTGGACCCGGCCGAGGCGGAGCGGGCCGCGCGCATCGCCTATGACTATTCCAGCCAGCTCAAGCAGGAATACCGGGTGACGGATCCGCCGCTGGTGCACAACGCCAAGGTCAACAACGGCTTTCGCGAGCGCGGCTTGTGCTGGCATTGGGCGGAGGACATGGAAAAACGCCTGAATCAGGAGAATTTCCGCACCCTGACCATGCACCGGGCGATCTCGGACCCGGAAAACCCGTTCCGCATCGACCACAGCACCGCCATCATCAGCGCGCGCGGCGACAACCTGTATGACGGCGTGGTGCTGGACCCGTGGCGCTGGGGCGGCGCGCTGTTCTGGGCGCCGACGCGCGAGGACACCCGGTACAACTGGCGGCCCCGGATCGAAGTTCTGAAAGACAAGGAACGGAAGCTGCTGAAGCAGCGCGGCACGAGCCTGACCACCGGCTGAGGCCGGCGGGGCGGATCACAGCTTGGACGAGATGATGCCGGTGGCGAAACCGCCCATGCGCAGCTCGCCGAACAGGCGCTGATATTCGATCTTCGGGCAGCGGTTCATGATCACGTCGATCCCGCGGGCTTGCGCCATTTCGGCGGCCGCGTGGTTTTCGACGCCGATCTGCATCCAGACGGTCTTGAGGCCGGGGAATGCCGCAAGCGCTTCTTCGACGATGGGCGGCACTGCCTCGGAGCGCCGGAAGATGTCGACCATGTCGACCGGCGCGTCGATGTCGGTCAGCGATGCCCGGACCTGCTCGCCAAAGAGCATCTTGCCGGCATGGCCCGGATTGACCGGAATCACCCGAAAACCCTTGAGTCCCAGATACCGCGCCACGTAGTAGCTCGGCCGCACCGGGTTCATCGAGACGCCGACCAAGGCAATGACCTTGGTGCGCTGCAGGATGGCCTTGAGGTGATCGTCCGAATAGTCTGGCATGACGCCAATCTATCCGCCCGGCAGCAAAGAAAAAAGCGCCCAAGTGAGCCTTGGGCGCCAGTTATGGAACGAGGGACAGTGAAATGACCCGCGGCAGTTCCAATCCGCGGTCACTGTGTCATTTAGGTCTACATTTTCGGAAAAAAAGAGGTTGCGCCGAAAAATGTGATGACAGCGCGCACAGAGCAGGGAATCGCGGCTCAGTCGCGCAGGATCCGCGGCCAGTTTCCCTCGGCCAGGGCGATGTTGCCCGCCACGTCGCGTTCCCAGACCTGTTCGATCTGATGCGAGTGAACCAGATAGAGCTTTCCGCCGACGATCCGCCACGCGTCCGGGTCGGTGCTGGCGAGCTTTCCGCGCGAAACGGCATAGGCGCAGTAGCCGCCGAATTGCGGCGCGTAGGCGCGTGGATTGGATTCGAATGCTTCGCGGTGCGCCTCGGAGGCAAAGCGCCAGACCGCGCCTTTCCACATCACCGCGATGTCCGACCGGCCCTGCACCGGCGTGCCCATCTCGAAATAGGACACGGTGTCATATCCGCCGATCGCCGCGCCGCCGCGTTCGTAGATATAAGGGGACTCCGCCCAGGCCATGGGCGCGGCGAGGGTTGCCGCCATGCCGAAGGTGAAAGCGCGTCGAGAAACCATGAGACTCCAACCGATAATCAAGGCCCTAAGATGCCTTCAATGGCGCCGTTTCGAAACCCCGGTTGACGCTGTTGTGATCGCATCGTGTCCCGTTGAAACGTCAGTCTATGATGTCCTCGATCACGTCCCAGATTTCATCGAAAATCCTCGCGACCTTGCGCCGGCGCGACTTGGGCTTCTTGAGCTTCTTCCGATGGTCCGCTGTCCGGTGGACAAGCTCCTTGCGGCGCGCCGGTGCAGGGTCGCGCGCCTTGCGCAGCATCTTCAGCTCGTGCAACGGCGCGCCGCAACTGGCGCAGCTCAGCTCATGGCGTTCGCGCCCCTTCAGCACCAGGGCCGCGCGGGTACCGCAGTAGCAGCAGGTCGCTATCTTTGCCGGACCGGGAATCTGAACCTCCTGTCACCTGTGTCGCGATGCATATAAGGCGATTGCGGCGGCGTTCGAGACATTGAGCGATCCAAATCCTCCGCCCGCGTCGATCCGGACCAGCCGATCGACGGTTTCCTTGGTCTTTTGGCGCAACCCCGGCCCCTCGGCGCCCAGAACCAGCGCAACCGGGCGATCCCGCCGCCCGTCCAGAGCCGATTCGATGGTCTGATCGGCCTCGCCGTCCAGGCCCAGCACCAGGAACCCCATGTCCTGCAGGTCGGTGATCGCTTCGGCCAGGTTGCGCACCCGCAGATAGGGCTGGCGTTCCAGCGCGCCGCTGGCCGTCTTGGCCAGCGCGCCGGTTTCGGGTGCGGAATGGTGGCGGGTGCCGATGACGGCGCTGGCCCCCAGCACCTCGGCCGACCGCAGGATGGCGCCGACATTGTGCGGATCAGTCACCCGGTCCAGCAGAATCACCCGCGGATGTTCCGCGCCGACGCAGTTTTCCGCGAGACCGCCCCAGTCCAGCGGCCTGACCTCGAGCGCGGCACCCTGATGGACCGAGCCGGGATCGAGCGGCGCGGTGAACCTGCGCGGATCCGCCAGCTCCGGTTCGATCCCCGCTGCGGCGATGGCCTCGGCCAGCTTGTCCTGCGCGTTTCGCGTCACGATCAGGCGCAATTTCTGCCGCTTGGGGTTCAGCAGGGCATCCCGCACCGCGTGCAGTCCGAACAGCCAGACCGTCTCGGCCGCGGCCGCCTTGCGTGCCTGTTCCTTTTCGATCACCCATTTGGGTTTCTTCATTCTGGCAGCCTCCGGATCGGGCTTCGGGTTTCCCGCGACAGGGCGGAATTTTCCTGTTGACGCTCCCCTGACGCGCTAGTAATCACGCCTCCACGTCGGGCGCAACGCCTGACCGTGGGCGACAGGCCGCAAGGTGTGGCAGGGGACTGTAACTCCCTCGCGGAGACGCACGCCTGGTTCGATTCCAGGGTCGCCCACCATTTTTAAGAAAATCAGAAGATTAGGCTGAGAATCTCTCCTGCTTCAGTGGCGGGCAAAGCCAGCAATGGCCACCCTGTCGGAATGGCCGGTTCTCCATGCGATGCCCGAGCACTTCGAAAGCGTTTTCGGGCGACGGCTCAGGCTGAATGCACGTCGCGACCGCAAAAAACGCGACCGTTTTCTTGACCTTTCGGCGGACGCGACCAGCTTTTCGCGGGCAGGAGTGAGAGGGTGATCATGTTCGACGAGAAGAGATTCAGGCTGGATGGGCAGGTGGCGCTTGTCACTGGGGCCGGCGCAGGCATCGGCCGCGGTGTGGCGAAGCTTTTCGCCGAGGCGGGTGCATCGGTGGTTGTGAGCGACCTGAAGGAAGAAACCGCCAAGACCGTGGCGGACGAAATCGCGAAGGCCGGCGGCAAGGCTGTCGGCCTGGGGTGCAATGTTACCCAGGAAACCGACTTGAATGCTGCAGTCCGGCTTGCCGTGGATGAGTTCGGGGGACTGTCCGTTCTCGTCAACAACGCGGGCGGTGGCGGACCCAAGCCCTTTGACATGCCGATGGATGACTTCCGCTGGGCCTACGAACTCAACGTCTTTTCGCTGTTTCGCCTGACGCAGCTTGCCGCGCCGCACATGAAGGAAGCGGGCGGCGGCGCGGTGCTGAACATTTCGTCGATGGCAGGTGAAAACAAGAACAAGCGCATGGCCTCCTACGGGTCGTCCAAGGCGGCGGTGAACCATCTGACACGAAACGTAGCATTCGACCTCGGCGCGATGGGCGTGCGGGTCAATGCCATCGCCCCCGGAGCGATCAAGACCGATGCGCTGGCCACGGTGCTCAACGAGGATATCGAGAAGGCGATGCTGAAGCACACGCCGCTTGGCCGGCTGGGCGAACCCGAAGATATCGCCTATGCCGCATTGTTTCTGTGTGCGCCCGCGTCGGCGTGGATCAGTGGCCAGGTGCTCACCGTGTCGGGCGGTGGCGTGCAGGAACTCGACTAGGAAACTTTTTTGCACAAAAGCAGATAGGACAGCAGCATGAGCTTCGACGCTTTCGCAGAATTTCGCATGGATGGACATTCCGTTCTCATCACGGGCGGTGCCCAGAATATCGGGGCCGGGATCGCCAGGACGCTGGCAGGCGCGGGTGCCAGCGTGATGATTGCCGATCTCAATGGAGACAAGGCCGCCGAGACCGCCGCGGAGATCGCCGAGGAAACCGGCAACGACTGCAAGGGCATGGCCTGCGATGTGACGGACAAATCGCAGATTGACGCCGTTGTTGCCGCCACGGCGCAGGCGTTCGGCGGGATTTCGACACTGGTAAACAACGTCGGCTGGGGCGGGCGCCAGCCCGATCCGTCAGCAATCCCCGAAGAAGAATTCGTAAACTCGTACAAGCTCAACACGATCAGCGCCTATCAGATGAGCATGGCGTGTCTGCCCTATCTGGAAAAGGCCGAAAACGCGTCGATCACGAACTCCGGTTCGTTTTCCTCGGCCGTGCCGGCCTATGACATCCTGCCCTATGGCACCGCGAAGGCGGCGCTCAATCAGATGATGGTGTCGCTCGCCCACATGCTGAACAAGCGCGTGCGTGTGAACTCGGTCCTGATTGGAACGGTGATGACCGCAGGTTACGGCGATGCGGGAATATCGCCCGAAATGCAGGAGAAGCTGGCCCATCCGGACAATCTGACCGGTCGCCCGGGCCGACCTCAGGATATCGCCAATGCGATGCTGTATCTCTGCTCGCCCGCAGCGGGCTGGGTCAGCGGGCAAACGATCAACGTCCACGGCGGCGGGGGCGTGGTCAGGCTTTTTGGAGCATGATCGTGAGGGGAACGGTGGTGCCGACCATGGGAGCGGTCCGCGCGGCTTACATGGCCCTGGCCGTGTTCTTCGGTTCTTCCGCTTGCGCTCAGGACGGGCCATCGGACACGAACGGCACAGCCGTGACGACCGATCAGATCTTCATGCTGATGTTTGCGGATCAAGGCAGGTCGGTCGGGTATCAAAGCATGCTTTCGAGCATCCATCTTGAGGCCGTTAAGGCTCAGTTGGAACGCGACCGTGCCATACTGGAGCGCAATCTCGAACTGTTCGAACGCAACGCCATTTCCGAACTGGAGCTTGAAATCTCGCAACTCAAGCACGCCTGGAACAAGCTGCAGCTTGTCGTGGCCGAGAAGAACCTTGCTACGGTTGCAGCGCAGGTATCCGCCATTTCGCTGATCGGAGAGCATTTTGAAGGCGAAAGGATCGACCTTGAAGAGCTATATGCCGTCTTTCGGCGCGGCTGGGACGCGGGATGCGACAAGGGGCCTGTCGAGGCCAGAGCGAACCAGGCGTGGATGGCCTATGCCGAGAAGGCGCTGGAACGCGCACGAGAATTGAACGCCCGCGGCAGCGCGCCGCTCAGTTCAGTGCTGGAACGCGAAGCCGAACTGCGCATCGCGCGGACCAACTACGAAAGCCGCGCAGAACGTCTGGACCGGTGTCGCACCGTGTTCTTTCCGAGTTTGGAGGATGTCGCCGCGGTCGGACAGTGAACGCCTGCCGGTCTCGACAGCGCCACGGTTCCGATGGCCGGGACCGAAGGGGGCGACGAGATGGCGTGCACCGCGGAGGCGTTGGGCATCATTCTTGGCTTGTCCGATTGGCAGACGCTTCCGGGTCGTACGCAGGATCTGCGAAAGCCGGACAGAGGCTACCGGTTTCTTGGTTGCGACGCGCCCGATACGTCCTGTGGCGCGCCGTGCTCATTCGGTCAAGTTGCGTGATTTGGCGCGCATCCAGTTGACCGCTCAGGCCGCGCTGCGGGTCGCGATGACTGCGGCCAGCCACGCCTCGATCGCATCCAGATCAGCGGTCAGTTTTTGGGCCGCGTCCCCGGTGAATTCAAGGAAGGCGTCTTCGTTCAGCCCGTTGACTCCGACCAGCACCGGAACGTCCCGCGCCAGCGCCTCGGCGATCACGGGGCGGAATCCGCGCCCGTCGCCTTCGTGCTTGCCGAACTTGTTGACGATGAGCAGTTGCGGGGCGGCGTCCAGAGAGGCCGTCACATCGACGACCGCCTGTTCCAGGGCGGCCGGATCCAGCCTGCACCCGCGCGCCATCGTTCCCAGCGATTGCGAGATGCGGATGGTTGCGCCATCGGGCAGCACCCGCAGGTCCATGTCGCATTTGCTGCTGTCGGCGCATTCGGTATTGGTCTGCACGACGCCCGCGAGGTCGTAGCCCTTGGCTTGCAGGCGATCCGCGGCGGCGCTCAGCAGGCGGTCGGTGGCGCCGCGTTCGGTGGTGGTGACATAGGCCAGGTTCATGTCGTGGCTCCTGAAGTCCTCTTGTTTCATTTGCAAATAGCATGCCGGTCGATCCCGGGCCACTCCCTTGGGTCAGGGGATCGGAGACAACCCTATGACCGGGGCATGAAGATGGAATAGCCCGACATAGATCAACGCCGCGGCGAGCCAGACCCATACTCCGGGCCAGGGACGCGGCGCGCGCAGCGACAGGCGCGCGGTGTTGCGGGCGAGACCGTCCCAATCGGGCATCTCGCGCGCCTTGCGCCGGTCGATCAGCGCCATGCCGATCCATGCGAACCCGGCAAACAGCCCGAACAGGATCACATGGGCCAGGCTGCCATTGGCGATCAGATGCGCCAGCGCCCACAACAGCAGCGCCAGCAGGATCGGGTGGCGCGTTGTGCGCAGGATGCCGGGGCGCTCGGGGTCGAAGGGCGCGCGGCCCAGCCCGCCGAACGAGAACGGGTTCTGGATCGTCACGCCCGCAATGGCCAGCCAGCAGACCAACGGCATCACCAGCAGCGGCACCCAGCGCAGCGCCGGCAGCGGCGGGATCACCTCGACATACGGCGCACGCCCGGCGGCGACGATCAGCCAGACCAGAACCGCCAGCGAGACCAGAGAATAGGCGGTGAAATACCCCGCCTGCCCCAGCCGGGCGATCAGCCAGGGACGCACGGGCGGACGCACCGGCACGACGTGGCTTGCCAGAAATACTCCCAATGCCAGCAGAAATTCGCCCCAGCCGCTCATGCCCTGCCTCCGGTTTCTTGGCCCCGGATTACGGGCACCGGGCGCCCCGTTCCTTGCCCGAAGTCAAGCGCGGGGCGGCTGGCGCCGCCCCGGCCGTCACAGGCCCAGCGCCTTGCGTTTCTCCTCGGCAAAGCCCTGCACCATCCGGTCGGCGATCAACGCCAGAATGGCCATCGCCGCACCGGCCGAGATGCCCAGCCCCACATCCGCCTGCCCCAGCGCCAGATAGATCGACTGGCCCAGGCCGGTGGTGCCGATCAGCGCCGCGATCACCAACATGGCAAAGGCATAGAGGATGGTCTGGTTCAGCCCCAGCAGGATCGTGGGCGCCGCATAGGGCGCGCGCACGTCGCGCAGGATCTGCCATTCGGTCGCGCCGCTGGAAATGGCGGCCTCCATCATCTCGTCCGGGGTGTTGACCAGCCCGTGGCGCGTGTAGCGGATCATAGGCACCACGGCATAGGCGCAGATCGCCAGAAAGGCCGAGAACTCGCCGATCTGGAACACCATCAGGACCGGGATGAGGAACACGAACAGCGGGATGGTCTGCAGCATGTCGCAGATCGGGCGCACGATTTTCCACACCGGCTCCCACACCGCGCTGGCAAGGCCGATGGCGCCGCCGACCACGGCGCAGGCAAAGACCGCCGCGCCGCTGAGATAGAGCGACAGCAAGGCGCGTTCCCACAGGCCCGAAACGAGGATCGTGCAGAGCAGGCCAACCGACAGAGCCGCCAGCCGCCAGCCACCCGCGACCCAGCCCAGCGCCGCCGCCCCGGTCAGCACGAAGGGCCAGGGCAGATTGGCGATCCCGGTCTCCAGCATGCCGATGCCGATCAAAAGGGTCAGGCCGCCGGTCACATGCCCGCGCCACGCCATCAACAGCGCGAGGACCGCACCGGCGGCAAAGAGGCCATAGCTCATCGCCGGGGTCCAAGCGAATCCCCAGGTGAACGGCAGCACCGCCTGATCCAGACCGATCCGCAGCGGCAGCAGAACGTAGAACATCGAGTTGTTCTTGAGCGCATCCAGCCACGCGCCATTGGCCTGGGTGAACGCGGTAAGCCCGCTGTCCACCGCCTGGGCCACCGGGTCCAGCAGGGTCAGTTCGGACGGGTTCGGCAGCCGCGCCCAGAAGGCCAGCGTGAAGACCACGGCAAAGGCGAGCATCGCCCAGACGACGCGGGTGTCGTAGCGCCTGCGCTCGGTCGCCAGCACCCCGCTCATCCGGTCGATCACGACGGCGAAGACCACGATCACCAGACCGGCCAGCAGCGACTCGCCGAACTGAGCCTTGCGCATGGTCAGCAGCACTTCCCAGCCGATATCGTTGAACCCGCCGATGACCGCGGCGATGATCACCATCGACAGCGCCGCCATCAGGCACTGGTTCACGCCCACCATGATCTGGGTGGTGGCCGAGGGGATCTCGACCTGAAACAGCTGCTGGAACCGGGTGCCGCCGGACATGATGGCGGCCTCCTTCACCTCGGGTTCGACCCGTTCGAGCCCCAGCATCACGTTGCGCGCCATCGGCGGCGCGGCATAGATGGCCGAGGCGATCAGCCCCACGACCGGGCCGAAGCCGAACAGCAGCAGCAGAGGCGTCAGATAGGCGAAGGTCGGCACCGTCTGCATGATGTCGAGCACCGCCTGCACGAACGCCTTCACCCGTGGCACTTCGTTGGCAAGGATGCCGATTGCCGCCCCGACCACCAGCGCCAGCGGCACCGAGACAGCGACCAGCGCCAGCGTGTTCATGCTCTCGGCCCAATAGCCCGAGGCCAGAACGAAACTGAGACCGAGAAATCCGAGCGCCGCCATCGACAGCCCGCCCAGATACCATCCCAGGGCGGTGACGATCCCGATCACGATGGGCCAGGGCGTATGGCCCAGAACGAAGTTGGCCCAGTTCATCGGATGGGCCATCACGTCGGAAAACAGCCGCGCCGCCGGTTTGATCCCGTTCAGGAACCAGGCCAGGAACGACCCGACCCATTCGGTTGCCGGCAGCTCCCACGCGGCCGGCCATTTCACCAGCCAGGGCGCCACCGGTTCCAGCGCCAGACAGACCGCGCCGACCAGCAGCGTGATCAGCGCCGCCTGCGCCCCTGCGGTCAGCCGCACCTGGCGCATCGGGGTCACGTCAGCGATCGCGCTCATGCCTCATCCACCTGCAGGGCGGCGGCCAGGTCCGAGGGATGCACCGTCCCGACAACCGCGCCCGCGGCGTCGCGCACCGGAACCGGCTGATACAGCTGCATGCAGCGCGCCAGCGCGGTGTCCAGGGTCATTGCGGTGGTCAAACCGGGATCGTCGGGGCCATAGTCGCTCTCGCCGTGATGCAGGACCGAGGCGACTTTGGCGTGCTGGCCCTTGGCCACGTCCTTGGAGAACTCGCGCACATAGTCATCGACCGGGCGCAGCACGATATCCGAGGGCGTGCCGATCTGCACGATCTTGCCGTCGCGCATGATCGCGATCCGGTCGGCCAGCTTCAGCGCCTCGGCGATGTCGTGGGTGATGAACACGATGGATTTCTTCAGCGTCGCCTGAATGCGCAGGAATTCATCCTGCAACTGCCGCCGGATCAGCGGGTCGAGCGCCGAGAACGGTTCGTCCAGGAACCAGATGTCGGGGTTCACCGCCAGCGACCGGGCGATGCCGACGCGCTGCCGCTGCCCGCCGGAAAGCTGCCGCGGGAAACTGTCTTCGCGGCCTTCGAGGCCCACCAGCGAGATCACCTCCTGCGCGCGCGCGTTCCGTTCCTTGCGGCCGACGCCCTGCACCCGCAGCGGATAGGCCACGTTCTCGGCCACGGTCATGTGCGGGAACAGTCCGAAATGCTGGAATACCATGCCCAGCTTCTTCCGCCGCAGTTCGGTCAGCTTCTTCTTGGATGCGCCGATGACATTTTCGCCATCGATCCGAATCTCGCCGCCGGTGCCGGGCAGGAGTTGCGAGATGCAGCGGACCAGCGTGGACTTGCCCGATCCGGACAGCCCCATGATGACGAACAGCTCGCCCTCGTGAACGTCGAAACTGGCGTCCTGGACCGCGGGGATGTACCCCTTGTCGCGCAGTTCGGCCGCGGCGGCGTCGGGATCTCCCCCTGACCGAGACAGCGCGTCGGTCAGGGCTTTTTCTGCACCGGGGCCAAAGACCTGCCAGAGGTTCCGGCAGGCAATGGCTGGCGTCTTTGCGTCAGTCACGTATGGGACTCACTTGGTTGCCGCGTCCACGACCGGACGCCATTTGTCCTCGTTCTCGGCCATCCATGCGGCCACGACATCCTCGACCGCGCCGCCGTCAACGTCGATCGCGCCCATCATCGGCTGCTGATCCTCGACGGCCAGTTGATAGTTTTCGAGGATCTCGTAGGCGGCGGGCCACTTCTCTTCCAGGCCGCTCCAGCCTGCCTTGAAGATGCGCGACGGCGAGAAGTCGCAATCGTTGACCGCGTTCGGGTTCGGACCCCAGGCCGGGTCGCTGAAGCACGCCTCTTCTCCCGGCGGCAGATCGACGAACTGCACGTCATAGGCCGACATCGCCCAATGCGGCTGCCAGAAGGTGATCAGCAACGGCGACTTGCGCTCGGTCGAGGCGCGCAGTTCCGCGATCAAGGCCCCTTCGGACCCTGCCGGAACCGCCTTGAACGGCAGTTCGAGCCCGGTCATCCGGTCTGCGCCCGGCGTGCCCCAATCGGCCGGATAGTCCACCAGACGGCCCGAGGGCAGCGTTTCGGCGGTTGCGAAGATCTGGGCGCACTCCTTGAGGGCTTCCCAGGCGGGCAGGCCCGGGCACAGGTCGGCGACATGCGCCGGATAGGCGATGCCCTCCTTGGCGTCCAGGCCCAGATCGCCGATTTCGACCACGGTGCCTTCGTCGATCTTCTTGGCGTATTCGTCCGACACGTTCGACGACCAGATTTCCAGCGTCGCGTGAATGTCGCCATCCGCCAGCGCCTGGAACTGGTTCATCATGCCCGCGGTCACGTATTCCACGTTGTACCCGGCCGCCTTGAGCATTTCGCCGGCCACATGCGTGGTGACATGCTGCCCGGTCCATTCGTTGATGGCCAGTTTGATCGGCTCGTCCACGGCGCCCATATCGGCGGCATAGGCCGACCCGGCAACCGTTGCGGCCACAAGGCCGAGGCTGAATTTTTTCATGATTTCACTCCCTGTTTTGTCATCCGCCACGCGACGGGCGGACCTTTTGCTACCAGAACATTTGCCGACAAGTTGCGTCGCGCCGCAATACGCATTTCCGAGAAATCCGCGGATTTCCACGATGCACTGGCCGACCCTCCTCCCCAAGCGGTCTTGTTTCCTCCCGGTCCTGGCCCTCGCCGTTCGGACCTTGCCGACCCGGCCGGACCGCGCCCTGACCGCTGTCATGCCGGTTATTGATTGATCAGTCAATTACAAACCAATTCGCGCCGTTTGTCGAGACCCAATTCGCGTCCGGCATGTCGCCGGGACAGGTTCCGCTTGGCAGGCCCGAATCGCGCCACTAGGCTCGGCCCAACGACGGAGGACCCATGACACCGCAACAGGCGCAGGAACTGCTGGACGAAAACTTCGCCGCGTGGGTTCGGGCGCTCGACATGAGCTTTGTCGAAACCGGGCGCGACAGGGTCGTGGTGCGGATGCCCCTGTCGGATCATCTGGCGCGCGTCGGGGGAATCGTCTCGGGTCAGGCACTGGCGGCGCTGGCGGACACGTCGATGGTGATCGCCGCCATCGCGCATACCGGTGAATTCAAACCCTATGCCACCACCGATCTGCACACGCAATTCCTGCGCCCCGGTGTCGGCTCGGCCATTCTCTGCCGGGCCGAGGTCGTCCGCGCCGGGCGCGCCCTGGTCTTCGCCCGCGCGGAAATGACCGAAGAGGACAGCGCCAAGACGGTCGCCACGGCCAGTGCAACCTTCTTTGCGCCCTGAGGCTGCAGACGGGGAGAGACGGCAAGGACGGCTCGACGGGAAAGGACGGAACCATGCGCCATTTCGACGAGATCTTTGAACTGGCGGCGGACAGGCACGGCGGCGCCGACGCGCTGGAAGCCAGGCTGAGCAAACCGAAACCGCCCGGCGAGCTTGCGGCCATGCCGGAGGACCGTTGGCTGTCGGTCATCACCAGATGCGTGTTTCAGGCCGGCTTCAACTGGAAGGTCATCGAGAACAAGTGGGACGGATTCGAAGACGCCTTCGACGGCTTCGACGTGGGCCGTTGCGCCTTCATGGATGACGACAAATTCGACGCGCTGCTGCAGGACACCCGAATCGTGCGCAACGGCACCAAGATCGCCGCGGTTCGCGACAACGCCGCCTTTCTGCTGGAACTGCGCGACGAAGGCGGCGCGGGCAAGGTTCTGGGCGGCTGGCCGTCCACGGATTATGTCGGGCTGCTGGAGATGCTGGGCAAGCGCGGGTCGCGCCTGGGCGGCACCACCGCGCAATATGCCATGCGCTTTGCCGGGCGTGACAGTTTCATCCTGTCCCGCGATGTCACCGCGCGCCTGATCGCCGAAGGGGTCGTGGACAAACCGCCCACCTCCAAAAAGGCCCTGGCCGCGGTGCAGACCGCCTTCAACAGCTGGATGGACCAATCCGGCCGATCGCTGACGGAAATCAGCCGCGTTCTGGCGATGAGCCTGTGAAAACGGCTTGCAGCACGCGCCGTGCGGACTAGGCTCCGAACCATGATCCG
The DNA here is from genome assembly GCF_059613135.1 of Ruegeria sp. BHSB196. Taxonomy (NCBI): domain Bacteria; kingdom Pseudomonadati; phylum Pseudomonadota; class Alphaproteobacteria; order Rhodobacterales; family Roseobacteraceae; genus Ruegeria; species Ruegeria sp. BHSB196. The sequence goes on along the minus strand of NZ_JBXWRY010000003.1, from coordinate 132,077 downwards.
ATGCGTCCTGGTTCTGATCCTGCTGCTCGCCGCCTGCGGTCGTCCGCTGACCGAGACCGAGCGCGCCTTCGCCGCGCAAGTCCACGGCGAGGCCCTGAACCTCGACCGCGTGCGGCTGGTCGAGGGGGCGCCGGTTTCGGCCGTCACCTTCCGGCGCAACAAACGCCCGCGCGTGACCTGCCGCGAACGCATCCTGCCGCCCGTGAAGGAAGAGATCGTGACCAGCAAACCGGCGGCGGTGGCGCTGTTCAACCGGGTCTATTTCACCCGCGACTGGTATCTCGAAGATTACATGGCCGAGTATCCGGACACCCTCAACCTCGTCGCCGCGATGCTTCTGGCGCATGAACTGACCCATGTCTGGCAATGGCAGAACCGCGACCGGACGGGTTATCACCCCTTGCGCGCCGCGGCCGAGCATGGCGGGGCCGACGATCCCTACCTGTTCGATCTCGACGGGCCGGCCGATTTCCTGAGCTATGGTTTCGAGCAGCAGGGCGCCATCGTCGAGGAATATGTCTGCTGCCGCGCCCTGGCGCCCGACGCCAGCCGCACCAAGCGCCTGCATGCGATGCTGGGCGAGGTCATGCAGGTCGCGGACCTTCCCGGCGCGCGGCGCGAAAGCGACGTCATCATTCCGTGGAGCGGCGCAAAAATCCAGGGCATCTGCGACTGACCGTTCAGCCGGAAACCTGAATGCTCTCCAGATAGGCCAGCAGGGCCGCCAGCGGGCGCGGCGTGGGCGTCAGCACGCCGTCCACCTCGACCGGCACGAGGTCGCCTTCCAGCAGACCGCCGAACTCCGGCATGATGTCGGTCGAGACCTTGCCGCGCCCGTACCCGTCGATCTGCGACAGCACCTCGGCGCGCGGAAAGGTGCCGCCGTTGCGCGCGGCGATCCGGGTCAGATCGGGGGCGACCTGGCCGCCGATCAGTTCCCCGCCGGTGCCGCCGAAATCGTGGCAGGCCGCGCAATTGGCCGCGAACAATGCCTCTCCCTCCGACGGCGTCGGCATTTTCGGCTCCATGGTGCAGGCCGCCAAGGCGAGGGCGGTGAATGGAATCGCACGAGCGATCGCGCTGAGCCCGGCCATGTCAGTTGCCCTGCAGCGTCTGGAGATAGGCCACCAGATCGGCAATCGGCTGGCTGGTCAGGATGGGCTGGCCCGCCGGGGTCTTGATCGCGGTGTCATTGCCTTCGAAATAGGGGCCGTAGACCGGCATCGGGCTGCCATGGCTGACCAGCGGATCGCGCCCGTCGATTCGGCGCACGACCCGTTCGGTCGGAAACCGCTCGCCCGCGCCCTGCAACGCGGTCAGATCGACCGGCTTGACCAACAGGACGCCAGCCATCGGCCCCTGCCCCGTCGCATCCAGCCCGTGGCAGGTGGCGCAATGATCCAGATAGATCTCGGCGCCCCGATCGGCATCCTGCGCCAGGCCCGGCGACATGCCTGACACCGCCAGAGCCAATGCCGCAATCGGCAGTATTCTCAGATCCATACCCATGTTCGCGCCTCCCGTTCTTCTGCTCTGCGTTTGCGCAGGCTTGCCGACAGCCTATCCACCCGCAATGATCCAGATCAACCGCATTGAGGCAGGAGATGGCCCGACCATGGCACAATACGCAGCAATCATGCTTGCGGCGGGAATCGGCATCCCGGTTCTCGCCGCCCTGAACGCCGCCCTGGGCAAGCTGATCGGTTCTCCGACCGCCGCGGCCGTGGTGCTGTTCGCGGTGGCGCTGGCCTCGACCGTCCTGGTCATGCTGGTCTTTCCCGGCCCGCAGGCGCTTGGCAAAGTGGCCTCCAGCCCCAAACATCTGCTTTTGGGCGGCATACTGGTGGCGTTCTACGTGCTTTCGATCACGCATGTCGCCCCGCATTTCGGCGTCGGCAACGCAGTGTTTTTCGTCCTGCTCGGCCAGCTTCTCAGCACCGCGGTCATCGACCATTTCGGATTGTTCGGGGCGCAGGTGACACCGCTGACCCTGATGCGCGCGGGCGGCATCGCCGTGATGGCGCTCGGCGTGGCGATCACCCAGCTGGCCTGAGCACTCCGCCGTCCAGCCGCACCACCCGGTCCATGCGCGCTGCCAGATCCGGATTGTGGGTGGCGATCAGGGCCGAAAGCCCCGCGCCCCGGACCAGAGCCATGAGAGCGTCGAACACCTGTTCCGAGGTGTCGGGGTCCAGATTGCCGGTCGGCTCGTCCGCCAGCAGGACGCGGGGGTTGTTCGCCAGCGCCCGGCAGAAGGCGACACGCTGTTGCTCGCCGCCCGACAGAGCCGCCGGGCGGTGCGCTGCACGCGCGGCGACTCCGACGCGGTCCAGCAGATCCATCGCCCGTTGCTGCGCCTCGCGTTCGGGCACGCCATTGGCCAGTTGCGGCAGGGTGACGTTTTCCACCGCCGAGAATTCGGGCAGCAGGTGGTGGAACTGATAGACGAAACCCACGTCGCGCCGCCGGATCGCCGTGCGCGTCCGGTCGCCCTTGCCGGTGGCGTCCTGCCCGGCGATCTCGACGGTGCCCGCATCCGGCGTGTCGAGCAGGCCGGCGATATGCAGCAGCGTCGATTTGCCGGCGCCCGAGGGCGCGACCAGCGCCACCGCCTCGCCCGCGCGCAGCTCCAGGTCGGCGCCGCGCAGCACCTGCACCTCGCCAGGAGTGCCCTGCAGATAGGTCTTGGTCAGGCCGGTCAGCCGCAGCGTCACGTCATTCATAGCGCAGCGCCTCGACCGGGTTCAGCCGCGCCGCACGGCGGGCCGGGAAGTAGGTGACGAAGAAGGACAGGCCCAGCGACAACCCCACCGCCTTGAGCACATCCGACAGGTGCAGTTCGGCCGGCAGCGCATAGATCCCCCGGATCGCCGGATCCCAGACGCCGCCGCCCATCGCGAAGTTCACGAAGGAAAAGATCGGGTCGATGTAGATCGCGAACAGGCAGCCCAGGATCACGCCCATCGCCGTGCCGATCATCCCGGTGAAGGCGCCGCAGATGAAGAACACCCGCAGCACCGACCCCTCGCTCAGCCCGATGGTGCGCAGGATGCCGATGTCGCGGCCCTTGTTCTTGACCAGCATGATCAGGCCCGAGACGATGTTCATCGCCGCGATCAGAACGAGGATGGACAGGATGATGAACATCACGTTGTCCTCGACCTCCAGCGCCCGCAGGAAGCCGCCCGAGGCATCCTGCCAGGTCCAGACCTGAACCGGCTCGCCAGCCGCTTCGAGGATCGGGTAGATCACGTATTCGAGCTGTTCCGGGTCTTCGACCATGATCTCGATATCGTCCGCCAACCCCTCGCGATTGAAGAATTTCTGCGCCTCTTCGAACGGCAGGTAGGCACGTGTCCGGTCGATGTCGTACCGCCCCGCCGAAAACACGTAGACGACCTCGTAGGCATTGACGCGCGGCGACACGCCAAAGGCCGTCTTGACCCCGTTGGGCGAGGTCAGCTTGACCCGGTCGCCCACCGTCGCGCCGATGGCGCGGGCCACGCCGGAACCGATCGCGATGCCGTCCTCGAACCGTGACAGGTCGCCCAGGGCCTTGTCGCTTTCCGCGATGCCCGGCACCTTCATCAGATCGTCCGGGCGGATGCCGAAGATCTGCACGCCGGAACTGTGATCGCGGTTGGTGATCAGCACCTCGCCCTTGACCAGCGGCGCCGCGCTGACGACCCCCGGCACCTGCGCGACCCGCGTGGCCATGGCGTCGAAATCCTTGATGGTGCGGTCCACCCGCCCCTGCTCGTCCACCTGCCCGACATTGTAGAGCGTCACATGCGCGTTCGCGCCCAGGATGGTGCCGACGAATTCCGACCGGAATCCCGACCGCACGGCCAGTGTCGCGATCAGCGCGAATACCGCCAGGGTGATGCCGATCAGCGAGATCCAGGTCATTACGCTGACCCCGCCCTCGGCCCGGCGGGCGCGCAGGTATCGCCATGCGATTTTCCACTCGAACGGCGCGAAGGGCGGCGGGGTCTTCGACATGCAAGCTCCGGATTTCTGCTGCGCGGACCCTCGTTTGATCGACACCGATGGTCAAGGGCAGAGTTTGTCCGGTCCGGCGAATCGTCAGCCGGAGACCGCCGACACCCGGTCCAGAACCGCCTCGGCCGTTGCGCGGCCGCAGATTCCCCGCGCCTCGAGTGCGGCGAACACCCGGTCCCGCTGCGCCGCCGGCAAGGACGCCACCGACCGGTTGTGCAGGCCGAAGCAGAGGGTCTCGGGCCGCTCCAGCAGCGCGAGTTCCGCCGCGACCTGCTCGGCCGTATAGGTCGGCCACAGCCCGGCATGCCGCTGCGGCACCTCCGCAAAGCAGGCCGCTATGTCGCCGTGAGCCTTGAGGCAGAAGGCGTTCAGCAACATGAACTCCGACGGCCGCCGGCGCGACGCAAAAAGCGCCTGGACCGAGTGGTACCGCGCCGCGATTTCGGCGCACAGCCCCTGCGCCAGCGCCCGGTTGACCGGAAAGGGCGTGGAGAACGTGGTCGTGCGCACCGCGTCGGGATCTGGAATGTGCATCCCAAGCGCATCCAGACTCTGATGCCACCACGCGCGGTGAAATTCGACCTGGGGCGCCATGAAGGCCAGCTTGCCGCGCACGTCATCGGTGAAGAAATCCTCCGGCCCCACGGGGCGCAGGAACAGGTTCTTGGTGTCGAGGATCACCACCTGCGGGCTTGGCGCGCCTGCCGCCGCGGCCAGTTTCAGCGCCTGCTGCATCCGGTAGCCGTTGTTGCCGCGCCAGCCGTTGCGCCGCACCAGCGGGACGCGGAACCGATGATCCACATAGACCCGCTCCGTCAGCCGCGGCGACGACGCCCGCCCGTCCGGGCGCAGGAGCGCATCGCCCCGAAGCACCTGCACCTTGTCCGCCAAGGGGCCGTAGGACGGCAATATCGGCCGCAGGGCCTGCGCAAGCCGGTCTTCGTCAACGTCATTCATCACGATCAGAATCGCCGCCACCTTGCCGGGATCGGCGAAGCGGGCCATCGACCGGGCCTGAAGCTCCAGCAAGGGATAGTCCCGTGCATAGACGACGGTTGCAAAACTCAGCATCACGCACCCCGGCCCTTCGGTTCGATCAGCCGCACAGGTTCCGGCCAGCCCTGCCCCAGTCCCTTCCCTTTCGACGTGCGTCGGTCAAGGCAAAAACCCGCTTTTTTCGAAGACAATTCAATACCAGCCGTTTCCGTTTCCAAAACAGTTCGTTGCCGCGAGCGCTAACTGACTTACAAATGCAACGCTCCTGCGGTAATATTGTTGCGTGGTTTGACCGTTCGGGGGAATTTTGCCACCCTGTACGGGGGATTAATGAGTACTAAAGAGCGGGGGTCGCTCATGAATTTTTATCAAGGTTTTCGTGACACCGGCTTTGCCGGTTCAGACAATATCGCGACAGAACTCGACTGTGAATCCGCCGCCCTTCTCAGGGCGACGATCCGGCCGGTCTTCGAAACCGCCGCCAGCTGGTCGATGCTGCGGGACGCGCTGCGGGACAAGGGCTATCGCCTGGCCTTCCGTCAGGGGCGGCTCTGCATCACCGACAGCCTGACCGGCAAGAAGATCTGCGGCCTTCGTTTTCTGGGCATCGAACTGCGCGATCTCGTACTGCGCCTCGGCCGCCCGATGGTCGTCGCCCGGCCGGGCCGCAATGCCGACGGTGATCTGCTGTTCGCGCGCCCGGCAAACCGGCCGGCGTGACCTGAATTCGCAGCGGGGCTGGTGGTGCCCCCACACGGACTCGAACCGCGGACCTACTGATTACAAATCAGTTGCTCTACCAGCTGAGCTATAGGGGCGCAGGGCTGCATTACTGAGTCAGGCAGGTGACTGCAAGACTCAAAATGGCCCGCGCCGTCGATGACCGGTCGCCTCGGCGCGACGGCGGGTGGCGATTTGACTGACCGGGAAAAACATGCAACGCGAGGCAGAGAGAATGGCAGCAACCGGACATCGCGATGCAGTTGGTATTCCATGCGGGCGCCCACGCGACGGACGAAGGTCGTCTGTTGAAGTGCCTGCTTGAGAACAAGGAAGGGTTCAGCCAGCGCGGCATCGCGGTTCCAGGGCCGGGCAAGTATCGCAAGCTGCTCAAGGAGACCTTCCAGGCACTGAAGGAAGCGGCCCCGACGGAAGATGCCGGGGATGTTCTGATCGATGCGATTCTGGAAAGCGAAAAGGCCGACCGCGTGGTCTTTTCCGATCCCAACCTGTTCGGCACCCATTGGTCGGCGATCCGGGACGGCCAGTTCTATCCGCTGGCCGGGCCAAGGCTGTTCGAGCTGTGCAATCTGTTTCCCAACGATCGGATCGAATTCTTCTTCGCGCTGCGAAACCCGGCAAGCTTCATTCCCAAGACCCTGTCATCCCTGCCGGAACGGCGGCAGACGGAACTGCGCGAGACCCTGGACTTCAGCCGGCTGCGCTGGGCCGAGGTCATCGAACAGGTGCGCATCCAGGCACCGGAGGTGGCGGTGACCGTGTGGTGCAACGAGGATTCGCCCCTGATCTGGGGGCGTCTGTTGCGTCTCATGGCCGGGCTTGCCGAAGGCGACACGGTCAGGGGCGAATTCGCGCTCTTGCCCGAGATTCTGTCCACCGACGGATTGGCGCGGTTTCATGTGCAGCGGTCCCTGAACCCCGAGATGAGCCGGGAACAGACCGACGCGCTGATCCTGAGACATCTTGAGACCTATGCGCTCGACGAGCAGATCGAAGAGGTTCTGGACCTTCCCGGCTGGACCGAGGAGGTCGTCGACGCCTTCACGGACCTGTATGATGCGGATGTGCGCAGAATACAGGACATGCCCGGAGTGCGCTTCGTCGCGCCCTGAGCCGGAGCCCGCGCGCGGTTCGGGTCACATGCCCAGGGCTTCCTTGTACATCTCCAGAACGGCCTCTTCCTCGGCGATGTCGTCCTTGTCGCGCTTGCGCAGCGCGATCACCTTGCGCATGACCTTGGTGTCATAGCCCCGGGCCTTGGCTTCGGCCATGACTTCCTTCTGCTGATCCGCAATGTCCTTTTTTTCCGCTTCCAACCGCTCGAAACGTTCGATGAACTGGCGCAGCTCGGCGGCGGTCACGCGATAGTTGGCTGCCGCCTGCGGTTCGGTCACTTCGTCCATGCGCGTCACTCTCCTGGGCTGAATATCGGGCAAAATGCGGGATACATCGGCACCGCAGCGACCGCAAGCGGCCAATCGGCAGGGCGGCCTGCGCTTGCGTCACCGGCGTCGATCCGGTAACGGCGGGACGGTCCGACATGCAGCGCGGAGAGCAGGATGTTCGATATCATCATCTGGGCGGGGGCCGCCCTGTCACTGGTCGGCCTTGCCGGTCTGGTCTGGTGCATTCTTCGGGTGATGAAGGCGCGCCGGGCGGGGTTGCCGGATGAAGAGTTGCGCGCCGCGGTTCAGGACGTGCTGCCCTGGAACCTGGCCTCGATGTTCGTGTCCGTGCTGGGACTGATGATGGTGATCCTCGGAATATCCCTCGGGTAGAGCCGCACTCAGACCGGCATGTTGTCGAAGCGCGCCTCGATGGCGTCTTCGCACAGTGCCGCATCCAGTCGGCGCAGGCGCGAGGGAACCCGGATACCTTGAACGCGCATCTGATGAACCATGCGGCTGACGGTCGGTTGCATCTCCAGACGCTTGTCGATGCAGGCGCCTTGCAGGCTCCGCTCCAGCCGTTCGACTTCCTGATAGAGTTCTTGTGCAGTCATCTGGCTCCTCCCCTATGTATCGAGCCTGACAGAGATAGGTAACAACCTTAAGAAATTCGTGAGGCGATTGTGTGGATTCGCGAATTTCCGCTGGCGCCTGCCTGTATTTTGGGCAGGTCTACGCTACTCTGAGGCGGTATTACACTGAGACCGGATGCCTGTCCTTGACCAACATCAACTGGTTTGCCGACCGATGGGCGATTCAAGGCGGTTGCATCACATTCAAAAATACCTATATGATGACCGGGAAGATCATGGAGAAACCGATGACGCCATTTGTGAAAGCCTTCTTCGACGAAGCCACCTTTACGGTGTCCTATCTCGTGCGCGAGCCCGAGGGCAGCGCCTGTGCCATCATAGACAGCGTGCTGGATTTCGATCATGCCTCGGGCCGGACCGACACGACTTCGGCCGACGCGATCATCGACTACGTGAAGGCACAAGACCTCAAGGTGGAATGGATCCTCGAAAGCCACGTTCATGCCGATCACCTGTCTGCGGCCCCCTATCTGCAGGAACAGCTGGGCGGCAAGATCGGGATCGGGTCGAACATCACGATCGTGCAGGACACCTTCGGCAAGGTCTTCAACGAAGGCACCGAGTTCCAGCGGGACGGCAGCCAGTTCGACGCGCTGTTCAAGGAAGGCGACAGTTTTCACATCGGCCAGATGCGCGGCGACGTGCTGCACACGCCGGGCCATACGCCGGCCTGCCTGACCTATGTCATCGGCGATGCCGCCTTTGTCGGCGATACGCTGTTCATGCCCGATTTCGGCACCGCGCGCTGCGATTTTCCGGGCGGGTCGTCCGCGACGCTCTACGACTCGATCCAGAAGATCCTGTCGCTGCCGGATGAAACCCGGATCTTCGTCGGCCACGACTACAAGGCGCCGGGCCGCGATGAATATGCCTGGGAAACGACGGTGGGCGAGCAAAAGGCGCTCAACGTGCATATCGGTCAGGGCAAGAGCATCGAGGAATTCGTCAAGATGCGCGACGCCCGCGACGCCACCCTGCCGATGCCGCGCCTGATCCTGCCATCGTTGCAGGTGAACATGCGCGCCGGCCAGATGCCGCCGCCGGACGAACAGGGCGACGTCTTTCTGAAACTGCCGGTCAACAAGCTCTGACGCGGCCTCTTCACGCACAAGGGAAGGAACACGGAAACATGGAAACGGACTGGATCTGGGGCCTTGTCGGCGGGGGCCTGATCGGCCTGGGCGGCGCGGTCTATCTGCTGGGCAACGGGCGCATCATGGGCGCCAGCGGAATCCTGGGCGGACTGGTCGACGGCAGCGGGCGGGACACCACGGCCGAGCGGCTGGTCTTCATCCTCGGCGTGGTTCTGGCCCCGCTGGCTCTCTGGCCGCTCTACAACGTGGACATCAGCACGCATCTGACCACGGATATGGGCGTCGTCATCGCGGCGGGACTGCTGGTCGGGATCGGCAGCCGGATCGCCAACGGATGCACCTCGGGGCACGGCGTCTGCGGCATCTCGCGGTTTTCGCTGCGCGGGATCGTCGCCACCGTGTTCTATATCCTCGCCGGCGGGCTGACGATCGCCATCTTCCGCCATGTTCTGGGAGTGATCTGATGCGGCTTGTCATCTCTCTGATTGCGGGCGCCCTGTTCGGGGCCGGTCTTTTCGTATCGGGAATGACCGACACGACAAAGGTTCAGGGCTGGCTCGACGTGTTCGGCAACTGGGATCCCACGCTCGCTTTCGTGATGGCGGGAGCGATCCTGCCCATGTTCTTCGCGTGGCGCCTGACCGCCCATCGCAGTCCGTTGGCCGGCGGTTCCTTTCCGACCCTGCCCCGGCCCGAACTCGATCACCGGCTGATCACCGGTTCGGTTCTGTTCGGCATCGGCTGGGGGCTGGCGGGGCTTTGCCCGGGTCCGGCGCTGGCGTCGATCACCTATGGCGGTCTTGGAGGCATCGTCTTTCTGGTGTCGATGATCGTCGGAATGTTGCTGGCCCCGAAAGTCGGCGCACAACTGGACAGGCTTGCAGCCGCAGCTTAAGGAAACCCCATGCAGATTCGCCAGATCACGCCGAACTACGCCGTTTCGCCCCAAATTTCGGTCGAGGACGTGCCTGAAATCGCGGCCGCGGGATTCACCAAGGTCATCTGCAACCGGCCGGATTCCGAGGTTCCGCCCGCGCTCCGGTCCGACGCGATCGGGGAAGCGGTCCGCAATGCCGGGCTGGACTTCGAAGTGCTCGAACTGACTCACCAGACCATGACGCCGGAAAACGTGGCGCGGCAGATGGCGCTTGCAGAAAACAGCACGGGGCCGGTCCTGGCCTATTGCGCATCGGGCACGCGGTGCTCGGTGGTCTGGGCGCTGGGCCAGTGCGGCACGCTGAGTCCCGACGAAATTCTGGGCAAGACCGGTCAGGCCGGCTATCAGCTCGATGGGCTGCGCCCGACGCTCGAGCAGCTTTGCGCCGCGTCGCGGCACGGCACCTGATCGGGTGTTTCCTCAGTCTTCCGCCGTGGACAGCCCCGCCAGTTGCGTGATTGCCGCGGTGTCAAGCTCGGCCGGTTCCAGCTTTGCCGGTTCATGCGTTTCCGCGGCATCGGCCCGGGGCGGCCTTGCGCCCGGCTCGTCGTTGCCGAGGTGCGCAGCCGACGAATCCCCCCCGACTTCCTCGCCTCGTTGTTCGGCCGGGATGGCGGGCGGCGCACCTGGGGACTTGCCGACGGAATTGCCGGTCTCGAAATGCCCGCCGGCGACCAGAGCCTTCGCGGTGTCCGCCGCGGTCTCGTTCAGGCGCACTGCCCGCATCCCGCGGCACTGGCCGAGCCGGCAGATGGCGACCCTTTCGCCGTCGGTCGTTCGAAGCTCGGTTCGGTCCAGACGCAAGGCGCCCAGCGGAAGAACGTCACCGGCGTTGAGCGCGGACACGACCGACAGGGGCAGTTGAATCTGACGGACAACGGCGTCCAGTTCGGCGCAGATGACTTCGGACAGTTGCGCAAGACCCGAAGCGGCCGCGCCGGTTTCGGCGTCGTCAACCGCATCGTCCCCGACCGGAACCGGCAGGATCAGGACGATCCTGCCTTGCCGCCGACCGCCGGCGATGTCCACGGTTAGATCGACGACGCGGTATTCCTCTTGTTCGAAGCCCAAGAGAAAGCTGCGCCGGTCGGCGATGTAGGTGGCGAAGGCGTGGCCGGTCAGGCAGTCGCGATCGCCCGGGTCACTTACCAGAGCGGCGGCACGCTTGAGCATGTCTTCGATCAGCGGCGCCATCATTGCGGCATCGGTGGCGGTGAAGGACCGCGCGGCCACATCGCCGCGCGACAGCTGCCCCAGAGTCTGCTGCTGGATGACCGAGCCTACGCATTGCAGATCGACGCAGGCCCCTGCGACCCGCCCGTCCTCTGCCGAAAAGACAAGGTTCAAACGCCCCTCCTCCACGTGCTCCGCCAGGGCATCGGCCGCGCAGGTGGCCTGGGTCGCGCCGATCACCGAAAGCGCGAGCTTCAGCGTATCGTCCGCACTACGCGCGAGGCCCAGCCGCAGCGCGCGCAACAGGGAACGCGGCCTTGCGTCGGCCGCGGCCAGGCCGGTGCCCAGCTTGCGCTTCAGAACTGATCCGTTTTCCGTATCTGCCGCCATGTTTCAGGTACCGACGCTTTCCCCTCACACATCTCAGGGGTAGCAGGCAGACCGTTACGATTGTCTTTAACGCGGCGCTATTGGGCGGCTTGTTCGTAGGTCAGCGGCAGGCTGACCCGGAATGCGCCGCCACCCTGGCCGGTGAGATAAGTGACCTCGCCGTTGAGCCGCTGCATGATCTCGCGGCAGATGGCCAGACCCAGCCCCGCACCACCGGCCTTGTCGGACCCCACGCGGGCGAACTTTTCGAATATCATGGCCTGCGCCTTGGATGGGATGCCGCTGCCGTTGTCGACAAAGTCCACGACGACCTGACCGCCGACATCGTGGACCGAGATGGTCAACTCGGGATCGGCGGCGTCGCAGTATTTCTGGGCATTGGCGATGAGGTTGATGAACACCTGACCCAGGCGATCCAGATCGGTGTGAAGCGGAATCCGTTCGGACGCGCGGTTCCGGCGTATCCGGAGCTTGCGCTCCGATCCGGTCAACACGGTCGCGACCGCGCGGTCCAAAACGTCCTGAAGGCGGCCATCCCCCATGTTCAGATTGACTTGCCCGTTTTCGAGCACGCTGAGATCCAGCAGATCATCGAGCAACCGCGTCAGCCGCAGCGCCTCGTCATGGATGATCGTCGCATAGCGCGCGCGCTCTTCGGCCGTTAGACCCTCGGTGTCGCGCATGATCTCGGAAAACGCGCGAATCGAAGTCATGGGCGTGCGCAGCTCGTGGCTGACCTGTCCGAGAAACGCGTCCTTCTGCAGCGAGATCTGCGTCAGTTTCTCGTTGGCCTCGCGCAATTGCCGTGCGGTGCGGCTGAGTTCGGCCGATTTCGCTTCGAGCTGCCCGGAATATTCCAGCAGCTGGGCGGATTCGTCCGCAACCGCCAGCAGGTCTTCGACGGACACCGACGAGCCGCCGACGATCTGACCGATCATCGCATGTGCCGTGGCCGCGCCGACCGAACCGCTGAGTTCCCGTTCCAGCCGCTCCAGAAACGAAGGCGTCGGTTCGGGCAGATGCCCGCGGCTGCCCTGCCGCTGCGCCTCGGCCTGGAAGAACTCCTGCGCTTCGCGCGCGCCGAGAATACGCTGGGACATGATCATCAGGTCTTCGCTCTGCGCGACCGAGCCGGTCCAGCCGCGCGGTCCGCTGGAATGGTCGAAGACATTGACGAATTGCGCGCCCTGGAGGCGTTCCAGCGGGCTTGGGAAACTGGCCAGGGACGCGATGCAGAACGCGACCGCGTTCAGGGACAGAGACCAGAGCACCGAATGCACCATCGGGTCGATGCCTTCGATCCCGAACAGCGCCTGCGGTCGCAGCCACCCGAGGCCGAACGGCCCTTGGGCCAAGACCTGCTCGGACATCAGCGCACCGCCCATGCCGGGCAGCAGCAGCGTGTAGATCCACAGAACGAACCCGACCGTCAGCCCGACCAAGGCGCCGGTTCGGGTCGCGCCCCGCCAGAACAGACCGCCGACGAGCGCCGGAAGGATCTGGGCGATCCCGGCAAATGCGATCAGTCCGATCGCCGCCAGGGCGGACCCGCCCCCCGACAGCCGATAGTAGAAAAAGCCGAGCGCCATGATCACCGCGATGGACACACGGCGCGAGAACAGCACGATGTCGCGGACATCGCCCGATACCGACGCCCGCCGCCCCTGTACGCTGAGCCAGATCGGCATGACGATGTGGTTCGAGACCATGGTTGAAAGCGCCATGGCGGCGACGATCACCATCGAGGTTGCCGACGAGAAGCCTCCGATGAAGGACAACATCGCCAGCCCGTCCTTGCCCTGTGCCAGCGGAATGGTCAAAACGAACAGGTCCGGATTGGACCCCTCGGGCATCAGGTTCAGCCCGACCACCGCAATGGGCACGACGAACAGACTCATCAGCAGCAGATACAGCGGAAAGGCCCAGGCGGCCGCGCGCAGGTGGCGTTCGTCGTCGTTTTCCACCACCATCACCTGGAACATGCGCGGCAGGCAGACAAAGGCCGCCGCCGCCAGAAAGGTGATCGCCGCCCACCGTCCGTGATTCACCTGCCACTGGCCGATCTCCGAGGCGTCGATCTGCTCCATCATCGGTCCGATGCCGCCGGCGATGCCCCAGACGACGAAGACGCCGACCGCCAGCAGCGCGATCAGCTTGACCACGGCTTCGATGGCGATGGCAGTCACCACCCCGTGGTGGCGCTCGTTCGCATCCAGGTTGCGCGTGCCGAAGAGAATGGCGAACACGGCCAGACCGGCGGCCACCCAAAAGGCGCTGGACCCGTCGCGATAGATGCTGTCGGGTTCGATATCGGCGAAGATGTTGAAAGACAGGGTGATCGACTGAAGCTGCAGCGCGATGTAGGGCGTGACCCCGAGAACCGCGAGGATGGTGACGCAGATCGCCAGCACGTTCGATTTGCCGTAGCGCGAGGAGATCAGGTCGGCGATGGAGGTGACGCGCTGGCTGCGTCCGATCCGGACCAGTTTCCGCAGCCCCCACCACCAACTGACCATCACCAGAGTCGGCCCCAGATAGATGGTCACGAATTCCAGGCCCGAGCGGGCGGCATAGCCGACCGCGCCGTAGAAGGTCCAGGCGGTGCAATAGATCGACAGCGAGAGCGTGTAGACGAGCGGCGACCGCAGCCAGGTGCTGCGCCCGGTGGCCGCCAGCCTGTCCGCGGCGAAAGCCACGCCGAAGAGCAGAACGACATAGCCCAGGCAAACGAGGATGAGCTGGTTCAGCGTGGCCATCAATCCGCGTCCGTGTCCTGAGTGTCGCGCGTCGACAGACGTTTGGCCGCGATGCCGAAACCGGCGCTGACGACGATCAGCCCGGCCCAGCACAGGAAGATGTAGGAAATCGCCGAAGACATCGGCACGGTGGAGGGCCAAAGCAGCGGAACCGCGAACAGACAGGCGCCGAAGATGGGAAGCAATCGGGCCGCATCGGCAAGGCGGCGGCGGCGGTAGCTGTGCCGTTCCAGAAACACCGGCGGCGGCGAGACCGCCTTGCCGGTGTCGGGATCCGGCCGGGAGGTCATGACCGCGTCGCCTGGGCGTGCAGGTCACGTACCGCGGTCACCACTTCGGAGTTGGAAAACGGCTTGGTCATGAACCGGCTGACGCCGGCCTTTTCGGCCATTTCCCGGTCCCGCACCTGCCCGCGCGCCGTCAGCATCAGAACCGGCAAGTCCTGCATGTCCGCGCGTTCGCGCAGATCGCGCAGAATGTCCATGCCGCTTTTCCCGGGCAGCATCACGTCCAGAATGACCAGGTCCGGATTTGCATTCCTGATGACTTCGACCGCGTCCGACCCTTCGGCGTGGGTTTCGACCAACCACCCTTCGCGGGTCAGCAGAAACCGGATCGCCTCGGTTATGTTGGGCTCATCCTCGATGAGCAGAACCTTGCGGCTCATCCTCGCCCTTCCCTCCCCCGTCTTGCCAGCCGGTGGCACCGCCACCTGTCGCGCAAACCCAGATTATCCCTCCGGTCACGGAACTGTCAAAAACCTTCGCTCAAAATCGACGGTTCGCGCCGCGCCGTGCAATCCTGCCGCGGGCAGATCCTGCAACTGGTACCGACCGGCTGGGCATCGCCCCGGCCTTGCTCGGCGCTGTCCACCGGAAGAATGAGCATTGCCGAACGATAGGCCGGATCCTGGTCGAACGCCGAAACGTCATGCGGCCAGGCCACCGCGAAGCACTCGAATTCCGCCGCCGTCCGACCCTGTTGCGCGACCTTGCGGCGGATCGGAACAAGCGGGCGGTTCAGCGCGGTGAAAAGCGGCCAGAGCGGACACGACTCTCCGTGGCGGGGCAAGGCAAAGCCCGGCACCGGCTTGCGGAACAGGATGCTGCCCGAAGCGTCGCAGATGACCAGCCCGGCCGCCCGCGGCAGCAGCCCGTCCGGCAGGCAGGCGAGGCGCCGCAAAACGGTGGGCAGATCGGTTCCGAAGCTGCTTGCCAGTTCCAGCGGGTTCACCCGATTCCCGCCCAGCGCGCGTTTGAGATCCTGCAGCGGCATGGCGCGCGCGTCCGCCGCATAGACCGCGAGTATTTCGCGCGCGACGGAGCGTGCCGCCGCCGAACCGAGCGCGCCGAGATCGACCTCATCGACAGCTTTTCCGGCCTCGATTTCCGGAAAGTGGTGCCCCCGTTCGCCAAAATGCGCCTCGACCTCTTCCAATGGCACGCCCCGGTGGTCCTCGGCGGCTTCGCTTTCGTCCAGATAGCGGACCAACGCCTTGGAGCTTTCGGCAAGGCGCTCGGCGTCCTGGTGGATATTCTTGTGAAACCTGTCGCGCCAGGCCGGCTCGATCTCTCCGGGCTCGGCCAGGATCGCGGCGGTCGAGCGGATCGCCGCGGCGGTTGACAGCACCTCGTGCAGCGATGCCGCCAGATGCGGGTCGTGAGTCAGGCGGTCCGACAGGGTTTCGACGGTGCGTTCCAGCGACTTGATGCGCCGGTGCATCTGGGCCAGCACACCGGCCCAGCCAGGGAACCGGCCGGCGAACTCGTCGGCTCGGTCGGTTTCGGCCTTGTGGTTCCGGGCATCCGCCGCCGCCTCGCGCAGCGCCGCGATCAGGGCGGCCTCGGCGCCTTCGCTCAGCATCGAAGGCTCGACCCCCAGAACCGTGGCGATGTCCACCAGAAGCTTGCCGCCGATTCTGCGCCGGTTGTGTTCGATCAGGTTGAGATACGAGGCCGAAACTCCCACTTCACGGGCAAGTTCCGCCTGACGCAGCCCCGAGATGAGCCGCCTCTCGCGGATTCGGCTGCCTGTCAGAGTGTCCCTGGCCATCTTTTTTCAGATTCCTTTTCCCCGCATTTTCAACGGCTTTCTGCGTCGCGACATAAGGGAATTTACACGTTTCGCACAAGCGTTGTTGATATATTTTCAGAATAATCATGCGTTTCAAAGGGTTTATTGCGCAATTTTCTGAAACCCCCTCATACTGGCTTTGCACATATTGTGCCCGCGCCCGGCGGAAGAGGAGCCAATGGGCGTATCCAGGGAAATGGGAGGAATGAATGTCCAATAGAATCTTTACGCGTCGTGGCGTGCTCAAGTCGGGTGCCGTGGCCGGCGCCGGTGTGGCCCTGCCGACGATCTTCACCGCCCAGTCGGCGCATGCTTTCACCAACGAGCCGACCGGCGGCACCGTGACGCTGGGCTTCAACGTGCCGCAGACCGGCCCCTATGCCGACGAGGGCGCCGACGAGCTGCGCGCCTACGAACTCGCGGTCGAACACCTCAACGGCGGTGGCGACGGCGGCATGTTGAACACTTTTTCTTCAAAGGCGCTGCAGGGCAACGGCATCCTGGGCAAGAAGGTGGAATACGTCACCGGCGACACCCAGACCAAGTCTGACGCCGCACGTGCATCGGCCAAGTCGATGATCGAAAAGGACGGCGCCATCATGATCACCGGCGGCTCGTCCTCGGGCGTGGCCGTGGCTGTTCAGGCGCTCTGCCAGGAGGCGGGCGTGATCTTCATGGCGGGCCTCACCCACTCCAACGACACCACCGGCAAGGACCGCAAGAAGAACGGCTTCCGCCACTTCTTCAACTCGTACATGTCGGGCGCGGCGCTCGCGCCGGTGCTGGCCAACGCGTATGGGACCGACCGCAAGGCCTATCACCTGACCGCCGACTACAACTGGGGCTACACCACCGAGGAAGCGATCCGCGCCTCGACCGAAGCGATGGGCTGGGAAACCGTCGCGGCCGTGAAAACGCCGCTGACGCAGACCGACTTCAGCTCGTACATCGCGCCGGTGCTTCAATCGGGCGCCGACACGCTGGTGCTGAACCATTACGGCGGCAACATGGTCAACTCGCTGACCAACGCCGTGCAGTTCGGCCTGCGGGACAAGCAGGTGAACGGCAAGGACTTCCAGATCATCGTTCCGCTCTACAGCCGCCTGATGGCCAAGGGTGCGGGCGCCAACGTGAAGGGCATCTTCGGCTCCACGAACTGGCACTGGTCGCTGCAGGATGAAGGCTCCAAGGCGTTCGTGAAGTCCTTCGGCACCAAGTACGGCTTCCCGCCGAGCCAGGCGGCGCATACCTGCTACGTACAGGCGCTGCTCTACGCGGATGCCGTGGAACGTGCCGGATCCTTCGCCCCCTGCGCCGTGGTCGAGGCGCTCGAAGGCTTCGAGTTCGACGGCATGGGCAACGGCCCGACGCTCTACCGCGCCGAGGACCACCAGTGCTTCAAGGACGTGCTCGTGGTGAAGGGGAAAGAGAACCCGACCTCGGAGTTCGACCTTCTCGAGATCGTCGAAGTGACGCCGGTGGATCAGGTCACCTATGCACCGGATCACCCGCAGTTCGGCGGCGCAGAGGCCACGCTGGGCAGCTGCAACGAAGGCGCCTGATCGCGCGACACGGTACGCGGGTGGGTAGGTTGCTGCCCACCCCACCGCGCACCGCTCCGGCTGCGCGTGAAACCAGAGGGGCAGACCGATGGAAGCAATCATCCTGCAAGTTCTCAACGGCCTGGACAAGGGCTCGGCCTATGCGCTGATCGCGCTGGGCCTGACGCTGATCTTCGGCACGCTCGGCGTCGTCAACTTCGCCCATGGCGCGCTGTTCATGATCGGCGCCTTCTGCGCCGTCACGCTCAACCGCATCCTGACGCTGTCGCACACGGTGATCGACGAAAACCAGACCGACTTCCTGGGCAACCCGCTCAAGGTCGAGGTGCCCTATGTGTACGACTGGTTCGGCGAGGCGACGGGCAATGCGATCATCGACTGGTCGGTTCCGCTCGCCATCCTGTTCGCGATCCCGGTGATGATGCTGATCGGCGTGGCAATGGAACGCGGCCTGATCAAGCATTTCTACAAGCGTCCCCATGCCGACCAGATCCTCGTGACCTTCGGCCTGGCCATCGTGCTGCAGGAAATCATCAAGTATTTCTACGGCGCCAACCCGATCCCGACCCCTGCCCCCGCGGCATTCACGGGATCGTTCGATTTTGGCGCCATGCTGGGCTTCGATCCCAACCTGATCATCTATCCCTACTGGCGCATCATCTACTTCGTCTTCGCCACCGTGATCATCGGCGGGGTCTTCGCCTTCCTGCAATTCACCACCTTCGGCATGGTCGTGCGGGCCGGCATGGCCGACAGCGAGACCGTGGGCCTGCTGGGCATCAACATCAACCGGCGCTTCACCATCATGTTCGGGCTGGCGGCAGCGGTCGCCGGGCTGGCGGGGGTGATGTACACGCCGATCAACTCTCCGAACTACCACATGGGCATGGATTTCCTCGTGCTCAGCTTCGTCGTGGTCGTCGTCGGCGGCATGGGCAGCCTGCCCGGCGCGGTGCTGGCCGGGTTCCTGCTGGGGATCCTGGAAAGCTTCGCGTCGATGGGCGCGGTGCTCGAGGTGCTGCCGGGTCTGAACCAGATCATCATCTATCTGGTGGCCATCATCATTCTGCTGACCCGTCCGCGGGGCCTCATGGGCCGCAAGGGCGTGATGGAGGACTAAACCATGCTCGGTCTCGACAAGAAAGACTTCCGGCTTCTTCTGATCGTTGCGGCGCTGACGCTCCTGGCGCCCTTCATCCTCAACCCGTTTCCCGAAGGCTCGAGCATGGCGCAGTTCAACGCGGGCTATCCCGACCTGATGCAGCGCTTCGTGATCTTCGGCATCTTCGCCATCGGCTTCAACATCCTGTTCGGGCTGACCGGCTACCTGTCGTTCGGACACGCGGCGTTCCTAGGCGTGGGCTCCTACGGCGCCATTTGGATGATGAAGCTGGTCTCGCTGAATGTGATACCCGCGATCATCATGGCGGTGGCCGTCGCGGGCCTGTTCGCGATCGCGGTGGGCTACATCTCGCTGCGCCGCTCGGGCATCTACTTCTCGATCCTGACGCTCGCCTTCGCGCAGATGTCCTACGCGCTGGCCTATTCGGTGCTCACCCCGATCACCGGCGGCGAAACCGGGCTTCAGATCAAGCCGACCGACCGTCCGATCCTGTCGAACCTCCAGGAGGGCGAGATCGGTCGCGCCAACCTGTTCGGACTCGACATGCGCGACAGTTTCGAGCTGTCGCTGGGCAACTGGCTCTTTACCTTCAACGTCGGCTACTACATCGCCGGGGTGGTTATGCTGATCAGCTTCTACGTGGCGATCCGCATCTTCCGCTCGCCCTTCGGCACCATGCTGCGCGCGGTGAAGTCCAACCAGACGCGGATGTACTACACGGGTCTGAACGCCCGTCCCTACACGCTGGCGGCCTTCGTCATCTCGGGCATGTATGCCGGTCTGGCCGGCGGCCTGCTGGTGGCGATGGACACGCAGGTGGGCCCCGAACGCATGTTCTGGACGGCCTCGGGCGAGGTCGTACTGATGACCATCCTGGGCGGTGTGGGCACGTTGATCGGCCCGGTTCTGGGTGCCGGCGTGATCAAGTACATGGAAAACATCCTGTCGAAGATCAACAAGGACATCCTGCACCAGTGGTTCGCGTTTCTGCCGGACGGGATGGAGGACTTCGTGATCGCCATCGTCTACCCGTTCATCGGCAAGGGCTGGCACCTGACGCTCGGCATCATCTTCATGGCCGTGGTGATCTTCCTGCCCGGCGGTCTCGTCGAGGGCGGCCAGCGCATCGCCCGCATGTTCCGTGGCAAGAAGTCGAAGGACGATACCGACAAAGCCACCCAGTCCAACCCGGCTGAATGAGGAGACGGACAGATGGGAATCCTAGAAGTCAAGGACGTGGGCAAGCGGTTCGGTGGCCTGCAGGCGCTGAGCGACGTGAACCTCAGCGTCAAGGAAAACTCGGTCCATGCGATCATCGGCCCGAACGGCGCGGGAAAGTCCACCCTGCTCAACTGTCTGATCGGCAAGCTGATCCCCGACACCGGCTCGGTCATGTTCGACGGTCAGTCGGTGCTGGGGCGCAAGCCTTACGAGATCAACCAGATGGGCATCAGCCGGGTGTTCCAGACGCCTGAAATCTTTGGCGAACTCACGGTCATGGAAAACATGCTGATCCCGATCTTCGCCAAGCGCGACGGTGCGTTCCGGATGCATGCCTATGAAACCGTTGCCAATGAGCGCGAAGTGGTCGCTCAGGCCGAGCAGATGCTGGAAGAGATGAACATGGCCGACAAGCGGCACATGCATGCCGCGGCCCTGTCGCGCGGGGACAAGCGGCGGCTTGAAATCGGCATGTGCCTGAGCCAGGAACCGCGCCTGCTGCTGCTGGACGAGCCGACCGCCGGCATGGCCCGCGCGGACACCAACAACACGATCGACCTGCTGAAACAGATCTCGGAAGAGCGCGACATCACGATCGCGATCATCGAGCACGACATGCACGTGGTGTTCAGCCTGGCCAACCGGATCACGGTACTGGCGCAGGGCACGCCGCTGGTCGAGGACGATCCGCAGAACATCCGAGGCAACCCCAAGGTGCGCGAAGCCTATCTGGGCGAGTCGGCGTAAGGAGGATCAAGAGATGAACGTCAAACCCGATTTCTCCAGGAACGCCAATGTGGCGCAGACCGCTCCGGCCTTTCTGTCGGTCTGGGACATGCACTCGTACTACGGCGAGAGCTACATCGTGCAGGGCATCAGCTTCAACGTGCACGAGGGCGAAATCCTTGCCCTTCTGGGGCGGAACGGCGCCGGCAAGACCTCGACGCTGCGTTCGATCGCACGGGTGGACGAACCCGAGGTGCGCCACGGCGAAATCTGGCTGGATCACCAGCCCCTGCACAGGATGACCAGCCACGAGGCCGCGGCGGTCGGCCTTGGCCTGGTGCCCGAGGATCGCCGCATCATTCCCGGCCTGACGGTCGAGGAAAACCTGCAACTGGCCCAGATCGCTCCGCCGATCGGTTGGTCGCTGGATCGGATCTACGAGCTGTTTCCGCGCCTGGGCGAGCGGCGCAAGCAGGAAGGCGTGACACTGTCGGGCGGCGAACAGCAGATGCTGGCGATCGCGCGCGCGCTGGCGCGCGACATCAAGGTTCTGCTGCTCGACGAGCCTTACGAAGGGCTTGCTCCGGTGATCGTGGACGAAATCGAAAAGACCCTCATCCACATCAAGGAGCAGGGCATGACGACCATAATTGTCGAGCAGAATGCGGTGCGCGCGCTGGAACTGGCAGACCGCGCCGTGATCCTGGATACCGGCGGCATCGTATTCGATGGAACCGCCGCGGAAGTCCTCGAGAACGAGGAACTGCGGGCCGAGTATCTGGCGATCTGACGAAACACTCCCCGTCGCACGGCCGTCTTGCCGTGTTGACAACTGAAGGGCCGGCTCTCATCGCCGGCCCTATTTTTTTGGCCCGAAAGCCTCCGCTCGGTGCCCGACGGCTATTGTGCCGTCCAGCCCCCGTCGACAGGGATCGCGGCGCCGGTCAGGTTGTGCGCCGCGGGCGAGCACAGCCAGAGCGCCAGCGCACCGATCTCGGACGGGTCCGAACCACGCAGAGAGGGTTGCTTTTCCTTCAGAAGGTCGGCCATCGCGGCTTCCCGATCACCGTCGAAAGCCGCCACGCGGGCCTGGATCTGGGGTTCGATGATCGCGGTGTTGGTCCAGCCGGGGCAGATGCAATTGACCGTGACGCCGCCAAGCGCCGGTTTGCCTTGCGGCGCAAATTCCAGCGCGGCCACCTTGCTGAGACCGATCAGCCCGTGTTTCGCGGCCACGTAAGGCGCCTTTTGCTTCGACGCGACCAACCCATGCACCGACGCGATGTTGATCACCCGGCCATAGCCGCGCTCGGCCATGACCGGCAGCGCCGCGCGCATCGTATGGAACGCGGCGCTGAGATTGACCGCGAGGATGGCGTCCCAGGTTTCCGCCGGCATATCCGAAAGCCAGGCCGTGTGCTGGATGCCGGCGTTGTTGACGAGAATATCCGCGCCACCCCAGTCGGACACCGCCTGCATGAGCGCGTCGATCTCATCCGGCTGGCGCAGATCGCCGGCAAAATACTCGGCATCCGCCGCGCCCCTGTCCTGGAGCCTTCGGCACACCTCTTCGATCTGTGTCACATCCGCAAGCCCATGCACGGCGATCCGCGCGCCGGCCGCGGCCATGGCCTCGGCGATGGCCAGCCCGATGCCCTGAACCGAACCGGTGATCAGGGCGGTCTTTCCCGACAGGTCTGTCATTGCATCTCCTCCAGTTTGGCCCGCAACGCGGTCTTCAGGATCTTGCCATAGTTGTTCTTGGGCAGTTCCGCGATCGGGAAATACGCTTTCGGGCGCTTGAACCGGGCAATGTTCTCGCGGCACAGCCGGTCCAGTTCGGCGGGATCGGCCTGCCCCACGATGAAGGCCACGACCTCTTCGCCCCATTCCGGGTGGGGCCGGCCCACCACCGACGCTTCCGACACGTTGGGATGGGTCAGAAGAACCTCTTCGACCTCGCGCGGGTAGACATTCGATCCGCCGGAAATGATCAGATCCTTGGAACGGTCCTGCAGCGTGACGTACCCGTCCTCGTCCATGAAGCCCATGTCGCCGGTCAGCAACCAGCCATCCACGATCGTCCTGGCGGTGGCGTCGGGGTTCTTCCAATAGCCCGGCATGACCACGTCGCCGCGCACCATGATCTCGCCGTGGCTTCCCGGCGGCAGTTCTTTGCCGTCGGGACCGCCGATCCGAACCTCGACCGTCGATTGCGCCCGGCCGACACTGGCCAGGCGTTCCCTCCACCGTGGGTGGCGGCGATCCGTCACGTCGTGGCGCGACAAGGCGGTAATGCCCATCGGGCATTCGCCCTGACCATAGATCTGAACGAAGATCGGGCCGAAGTGATCCACCGCGTCCACGATATCGGCCAGATACATGGGCCCTCCGGCATAGACCACCGTGCGCAACCCCTCGCCGGTTTCGCCGGTTTCCCGGGCGACATCGGTCATGCGTTTGACCATCGTCGGGGCGGCGAACATCTGCACCCGCTGAAAATGCCGCCCAAGATCAAAGATTTCCGCCTCGTCGAAACCGCCCGACTCGGGACAGACGTGGCGCGCGCCCTTCAGCACGTGCAGCATGTTGTAAAGACCCGCGCCATGGCTCATCGGCGCGGCATAGAGGATCGCGTCTTCGGGCGACACCTCGTCCACATCGGCGCAATAGGCGAGCGAAACTCCGATCAGCATCCGGTGCGTGATCATGACGCCCTTGGGTTTTCCGGTGGTCCCCGAGGTATAGAAAAGCCAGGCCAGATCGCCCGGATCGCGCGGGACGGGGCGCCCTACAGGCGCGTGATCGAGCGCCTGCGCATAGTCCGCATCGGTGATGTCGATCACCCGGCCCGACGCGCCGGCCTCGACAAGGGCCTTGCTGAGACCGGGCGAGGAAAAGGTGATCCCGGCTCCGGAATCGCCGAGGATATAGGCGGCCTCACGCCCATGAAGCTTGGCGTTGAAGGGCACCGCACCGGCCCCCGCATACCAGATCGCGTATTGCGCAATCAGATAGTCGGGGCAGTTCTTCATGAAGATCGCCACCCTGTCGCCTGGCCGGACACCTTCATCCACCAACCATCCGGCCAGACGCGCGGCGCGGTCGTGAAAGTTCTGATAGTCGGCCACCATGGTCCGGCCCAGGAACAGGGCCGGCCGCGACCCGTTGACCTGCGCCTGACGCGCCAGCCACAGCCCGATATTCATTCCGTTCCTCCCTTTCGGCTTGCCGCGAAAACGATCCACGGCAGGCAAGGCGAATGCTCCGTCAGCCGCGCCGGCAAGACAAGCCGCTTGCCTGATCTTCGCGCGAAATCCTAGGCTTCGGCACCTTGCCTCTTCAATTCCGTAGAAATACCCGTCACGATACCTGCATGAGCGACCCGGCATTCGAATATGCGCCAATCGGCCTGGTGGAGCTGGAAAACCGTGTGATCCGGCGCTGCAATCTTCAGTTCGCGCGGATGTTCGGGGGCGATGAAGAAGACTATCGCAACATGCCGTTGCTCCACCTCTACCCCTCGGTCGCGGATTGGGAGCGGATCGGGGCCCGGGGCCTCGAAATCATGCGCGAGACGGGGTACTACACCGACGAACGGGTCATGCGGCGGCGCAACGGAGATCTGTTCTGGTGCCGCGCGCGCGGGCGGTCCCTGACCCCGGACGATCCGTTCCGCCATGGAATCTGGAGCTTTTCCGACATCTCCGAGGAACGCCCCATCGTCGAACTCACCCCGCGCGAACGCGATGTGGCGATCCTGTCGTGCCGCGGGCTGTCGGCCAAGGAAATCGGTGCCGAGCTGGGGCTCAGCTATCGCACCATCGAAGCGCACCGGGCGCGGCTGCTGGAAAAGTTCGGGGCGCGCAAGCTGCCGGAACTGGTGGCAAAACTGTCGGGTATGCCGCTCTGACCCGCCAGACCCTTTCACGCTTTGTGGCCTGATCCCCTGCATTCGCCCGACAGGGCGCTTTTCATGGCCGATTGCATGGCCTATAACGCCGGGTAATTTTTCAGAGCCCGCAGGCAGAGACGGGCCATAGGGGAACCTTCGAGGACACTCATGACAGATAGCAAACACGAAGCGGATGTGGCATTCATCAAGGCGCTGGCCGAGTTGCTGCGGGAAAACGACCTGACCGAACTGCAGGTCAAGCGGGAGTACGGCGAAGAGGACAGCCTGAATGTCCGTGTCAGCCGCATGTCCCAGACCGCTGTCGCCCCGGCCCAGGTCGCGGTCCCCGCTCCGGCTGCCGCCGCTGCGCCGGCCCCGGTTGCCGAACCGGCCCCCGCTCCGGCCGCGGCCCCTGCGCCTTCGGACGATCCCGCAAGCCATCCCGGCGCCGTGACCTCGCCCATGGTCGGCACCGTCTATCTGCAACCGGAACCGGGTGCCGCGCCGTTCGTCTCGGTCGGCGCCAACGTGTCCGAAGGCGACACGCTGCTGATCGTCGAAGCGATGAAGACCATGAACCACATCCACGCCCCCAGATCCGGCTCGGTCAAGCGCATCCTGGTCGGTGACGGCGACGCCGTGGAATTCGGCACCCCTCTGGTCATCATCGAGTAAGGGTGCGGGATGTTTGACAAGATCCTGATTGCCAACCGCGGCGAGATCGCCCTGCGCGTGGTCCGTGCCGCGCGCGAGATGGGGATTGCGACGGTCGCCGTGCACTCCACCGCCGACAGCGACGCGATGCACGTGCGGATGGCCGACGAATCCGTCTGCATCGGCCCGGCACCCAGCCCGAAAAGCTACCTCTCGATGCCCGCCATCATTTCCGCCTGCGAGATCACCGGCGCGCAGGCCATTCATCCCGGATACGGGTTCTTGTCCGAAAACGCGGATTTCGTTCAGATCGTCGAGGATCACGGGATCACGTTCATCGGCCCCACCGCCGAGCACATCCGCGTCATGGGCGACAAGATCACCGCCAAGGACACGATGAAGGCCCTGGGCGTGCCCTGCGTACCTGGCTCGGACGGCGGCGTTCCCGATCTGGCAACGGCCAGAACACTCGGCAAGGAGATCGGTTATCCCGTCATCATCAAGGCCACGGCCGGCGGCGGTGGCCGCGGCATGAAAGTGGCGCAGAACGAAAAGGAAATCGAAAGCGCCTTCATGACCGCGCGGGCCGAGGCCAAGGCGGCCTTCGGCAATGACGAGGTCTATATCGAGAAATACCTGACCACGCCGCGCCACATCGAGATTCAGGTGTTCGGCGACGGCAAGGGAAATGCGGTGCATCTGGGCGAGCGGGATTGTTCGCTGCAGCGCCGCCACCAGAAGGTGTTCGAAGAGGCCCCCGGCCCGTGCATCAGCCCCGAGGAACGTGCGAGGATCGGCAAGATCTGCGCCGATGCGGTGGCCGAGATCAACTATATCGGCGCCGGCACGATCGAGTTCCTGTATGAGAACGGAGAGTTCTACTTCATCGAAATGAACACCCGCCTCCAGGTGGAGCACCCCGTCACCGAGGGCATTTTCGGGGTCGATCTGGTGCGCGAGCAGATTCTGGTGGCGGCCGGAGAACCGATGTCGTTTTCCCAGGACGATCTTGCGATCAACGGGCATGCCATCGAAGTGCGCATCAACGCGGAACGTCTGCCGAATTTCTCTCCCTGCCCGGGCAAGATCACGGCCTATCACGCGCCGGGCGGTCTGGGCGTTCGGATGGATTCGGCGCTCTACAACGGCTATTCGATCCCGCCTTATTACGACTCGCTGATCGGCAAACTGATCGTGCATGGCCGCGACCGGAATGAGGCGCTGGCGCGCCTGCAGCGCGCCCTGGGCGAGTTGATCGTGGATGGCGTGGACACGACGGTTCCGCTGTTTCACGCGCTGCTGCAAGAGCCCGACATCCACAGCGGGGCGTACAACATCCACTGGCTGGAGCGCTGGCTTGCGGAGAACATGTCTCAGTAGGGCGACGGGCCGGACCAGGAGACCGGCGCGCCGACGGGCGGGATGAGCCTGTCACCGGACCTTTTGCTGCACGGCTATTCCATCGGGATCTTCCCGATGGCCGAACATCGCGACGACCCGGACCTGTTCTGGGTCGATCCCAAGCTGCGGGGCGTCATCCCGCTGGACGGGTTTCACATCTCGCGGACGCTGGCGCGGCGCATTCGCAAGGGCGACTACCAAATCACCATCGACCGCGATTTCATGGGGGTGGTGGACGGCTGCGCGGACCGGGCCGAGACATGGATCAATGCCGAACTGCGCCATCTGTACGAGGCGCTGTTTCATCGCGGACATGCGCATTCGCTGGAAGTCTGGGACGGCGATACGCTGATCGGCGGTGTCTACGGCGTGGTTCTGGGCGGTGCGTTCTTTGGCGAAAGCATGTTCTCGCGGCGCAAGGATGCGTCGAAGATCGCGCTCGCCTATCTGGTGGATCGGCTGCGGCAGACCGGTTTCAGCCTGTTCGACACGCAGTTTCTGACGGCGCACCTGGCCTCTCTGGGCGCCATCGAGATCCCGCGGGCGCAATATCGCGGCGAACTTGCGCAGGCGATCGAGCAAAGCGCGGATTTCACCGCACCGGTCGAGCAGACCCCTCAGGGGGTCATACAGCGGATCACCCAAACGTCGTAGCGCGCATGATCCAGCGCGTTGAGCGCCGGCGAGGTCGCAATCATCCAACCGTCGAACAGCTCGTCGGTCTTTCCCCGTTCCCAGATGGTGAGAAAGGCGAAGGCATCGCCGGTCGGGTTGTCCGCCGGGTAGCGGCAATCGCCCAGCGCCACGTCCAGGCCGAATACCTCGGCGGTGTCGCCCGTGGCGATCCTCACATCCACGGTCTGACCGTTGACCTTGTCCAGCCCGCGCAAAATGGCACCCGTTCCGGATTGCGCCCTGTCCTGCGCCAGCGCGGCGCTGCCGGCGACGGTCAGAGCAATAAGCGTTGCGCGGATCACTCTGTTCCGCTCCCGTCGCCCGCCACGAACTTGACCAGAAGCGAGATCAGGCTGACCGCGCCCTGGGTATCCTCGATCTCGTCGCCCGGTTCGAAATAGAACGGCGACCCGCCCGGCATCACCTCGACGAAATTGCCGCCCAGCAAGCCTTCGGACGAGATCACCACCGCGCTGTCATCCGGTATCAGAATGCCGTCCGCCACCGAGAACCGGGTATCGGCGCGGTAGCTTTCCGGGTTCAGCGTTACATCCGTGACGGTGCCGATCTTGACCCCGGCCAGGCGCACATCGGTACCGACGCTCACCCCTTCCAGGGATCGGAACGACGCGGCGAGTTCATATCCCGAACGGCTCTGCGACAATCCCGTCGATTGGCTGGCATAGACGCCGAACGCCACCGCAAAGGCGAGCACGGCACCGCCGACCACGACTTCGGTCATGTTATGGCTGCTGGACATCGATCGGCCTCGTCACTCGGGGCTCCACGCCTCGTAATCCTTGCGCTCGACCGGATCCGGCCGGCGGATGGACCCGGCGGGGACATAGGCCAGGGCGGTGCCGGTCAGATTTTCCTGATGCGGTTTTTCCCACGCCTTGTGCGGAAGCGGTTTGTCGGTCGGCGGCTCGTCCCAGGTGCGGTGCAGCCAGCCATGCCAGTCCGGATCGATGCGGCTCGCTTCGGCTTCTCCGTTGAAGATCACCCAGCGTTTGCTGTCGTCGGCCGTGCGGTAGAACACGTTGCCCTGATCGTCCTCACCCACCTTGATGCCCTTGCGCGCGGTATAGATCTGCGTATTCAGGGTCGCGCCGTTCCACCAGGTCACGGCCCGCAAAAGAGTGTTCAGGATTCCCATCGGCTGCCTCCGGCATTTCGTCCTTCGCAGGTATGACCCAAAGGCGCGCCAAGGTCCAGAGCCGCTATAGGCGCAGGGTCAATCGGGCAAGACCGCGGTGACTTCGATCTCGATGCGGTATTTCGGGTCGATCAGGCCGCATTCGATCATGGTGGCGGCCGGCGGGTTGGCGCCGAACGTGTCCGCCAGGATCGGCCAACAGGGCTCGAATTCTCTGCGGTCCGGCAGCATGTAGGTGACGCGGACCACATCCGCAAAGGACGCCCCGGCCTCGGCCAATGCCTTTTCGATGATCGACAGCGCAGAGCGGCACTGTTCGACGGCGCCCTCGCCCTGCCCGACGGTTCCGGCCACATGGACAAAGCCACCGGCCACGACCGCGCGGCAATAGCCGACCTTGGCCTCGAACTCGCCCTTGGAGGATATGCGGCGGATACCCATGGTGCCTCTCACGAAAACGGCGCGGATCCGACCGCGCCGCGCCATCCGGATCAGGTCGGCCTCAGCCTGCCGATGCCGATTCCTTTGCCGCGTCGGCATAGATGATCAACGGCTGCGCGTCCGAGGTCACCGCCTCTTCGTTCACCACCACCTTGGTCACGTTCTTCATGCCGGGAAGCTCGAACATGGTGTCCAACAGGATGTCTTCGAGGATCGAACGCAGCCCGCGCGCGCCTGTCTTTCGGTCGATCGCTCGTTTTGCGATGGCCTTGAGCGCGTCTTCGGTAAAGTCCAGTTCGACGTTTTCCAGTTCGAACAGCCGCTGGTACTGCTTGACCAGCGCGTTCTTCGGCTGCGTCAGGATGGTGACAAGCGCATCTTCGTCCAGGTCTTCCAGCGTCGCCAGAACCGGCAGACGCCCGACGAATTCCGGGATCAGCCCGAATTTCAGCAAATCCTCTGGCTCCAGATCCTGAAAGATCTCGCCCACGCCGCGCTCGTCGTTGTCCCGCACATCGGCGCCGAAGCCCATGGCCGAGCCCTTGCCGCGCTGCGCGATGATCTTGTCGAGCCCCGCAAAGGCACCGCCGCAGATGAACAGGATGTTGGTGGTGTCCACCTGCAGGAACTCCTGCTGCGGGTGCTTGCGACCGCCCTGCGGCGGAACGCTGGCCACGGTGCCTTCCATCAGCTTCAGCAGCGCCTGCTGCACCCCCTCGCCCGACACGTCGCGGGTGATCGAGGGGTTTTCGGACTTGCGGGTGATCTTGTCGACCTCGTCGATATAGACGATGCCGCGCTGCGCGCGTTCGACATTGTACTCGCTGGCCTGAAGCAGCTTGAGGATGATGTTTTCCACGTCCTCGCCCACGTAACCGGCTTCGGTCAGGGTGGTCGCGTCGGCCATGGTGAACGGCACGTCCAGAATCCGCGCCAACGTCTGCGCCAGCAGGGTCTTGCCGCAGCCGGTCGGACCGATCAGCAGGATGTTGGACTTGGCCAGTTCGATATCGCCGCCGGCTTTCTGGGCATGGTTGAGGCGCTTGTAGTGGTTGTGCACCGCCACCGAAAGAACCCGCTTGGCGGTGGCCTGTCCGATCACGTAGTCGTCCAGCACCTCGCAGATGTCCTTGGGCGTCGGCACGCCGTCCGAGGATTTCAGGCCGCTGGCCTTTGTCTCTTCCCGGATGATGTCCATGCACAGTTCGACGCATTCATCGCAGATGAACACCGTCGGGCCGGCAATCAGCTTGCGCACCTCATGCTGGCTCTTGCCGCAGAAGCTGCAGTACAGCGTGTTCTTGCCATCACCGCCTGAATTCGTCGCCATGATCTACCTTTCGGGCTCCGTCTGAGCGGCCCCTCGCCGGGGCCGCGCTCTGCCGCTTGTTCGAACAGCTTAGGCCAGCGTATCGGCAGCTACAATCGCAAATTGCCACTCACCACTCATGTTCACGGGAACTTGGCACGTCGCCGCCTCAGGTCTCGTCATCGCCCGTCTTGGCGCGGCTTTCCACGATTTCGTCGATATGGCCCCATTCCCTGGCCTCTTCCGGGCTCATGAAGTTGTCCCGGTCCAGAGCCTTTTCGATCGCTTTTTTCGTTTGCCCCGTGTGTTTTGCATAGATGTCGTACAGCCGGTCCTTGAGTTTCTGGGTCTCGGCCGCGTGGATCATGATGTCGCTGGCCTGGCCCTGATAACCGCCGGAGGGCTGGTGCACCATGATGCGGCTGTTGGGCAGGGCAAACCGCATCCCCTTTTCGCCCCCGGCCAGCAGGACCGACCCCATCGAGGCCGCCTGACCGATCACCAATGTCGAACATTTCGGCTTGATGTACTGCATTGTGTCGTAGATCGACAAACCGCTCGTCACCACGCCGCCGGGGGAGTTGATGTAGATCGAGATCTCTTTCTTGGGATTTTCCGCTTCCAGATGAAGCAGTTGAGCGACGACAAGATGGCTCATCCCGTCATGGATCGGGCCGTTGACGAATATGATACGTTCCTTCAGCAGACGCGAGAAGATGTCATAGGCGCGCTCGCCCCGGCTGGTCTGCTCGACGACCATGGGAACGAGGGTATTCATGTAAGTGTCAACTGGATCGAACATTGTGACCTGCCTGCTCATTGCGATGGATCGGGACCGTACCCGACAAGGTGTTACACGAGTCTTAGTGTCGCCTCTGAGGGGCTGCAAGGGCCGCCATGCGAATTCCTGGCTCCGGGGTTTGTCGCAATCCTGTCATGCGGTGCCGCAGATTTGACCGGGCTGCGCGATCAAGGCACACTATAGAACGCGCAAAGCGCGCCACGACCGACTGCAATCGGCTGGAACCGACCCTGTTGGAAACCGACCCGGTGACACCTGCCATGCCCCGAGACCCCTTCATTCCGAAAGGTGCGTCTGCCAACCTCAACCTGGCCTTTGACGGCCCGCCGCAGAAATTCTGCTTTCTGCTGCTGCCCAAGGCGACGATGCTGGCCCTCGCCGCCGCCATCGAACCGCTGCGCATCGCCAATCAACTCACCAAAAAGCAGCTCTACACCTGGCACACGATGACCGAAACGGGAGACGCCGTGACCTGCTCCAACGGCCTGCGGATCACCCCGGACCGGGCGCTGGAACCGCTGCCTTCGGAAGCGGTGGGATTTGTCTGTGCGGGGGTGGAGCCGGAGCGCAGCTATTCCCCGGCGGTGCTCAACTGGCTGCGCAAGGAATACCGTTTCGGGCGATCGCTGGGCGGCATCTGCACCGGCGCCTTCGCCCTTGCCAAATCGGGGCTGCTGGACGGACGGCGGTTCACCTTGCACTGGGAAAACCAGCCCGGATTCGCCGAAGCGTTTCCGGATCTGACGCCCAGCCCGAACATCTTCGAGATCGATGGACGCATCACCACCTGCGGCGGCGGCAATTCGGCCATCGACATGATGCTGGCGCTGATCGAGCAGCGGCACGGGCCGGAGCTTGCCATCATGGTGGCCGACATGTGCATCCACATGCGCTCGGGCAACCGGTCGCCTCAACGCTCCGCGCAGTCGGTGGTGATCGGGAGCCGCAATCCGGCCCTGCTCAAGGCGATCCAGTTGATGGAACAGGAACTGGAAGAGCCGCTGTCGAGCACCGAGCTGAGCGATCAGCTGGGGATTTCACGCCGGCAGCTCGAACGGCTGTTCAAACGCTATCTGCGTCAGGGTCCGATGGCCTATTACCTGGATCTGCGCCTGTCGCGCGCGTTCACCTATCTGAACGAAACCAACATGACGGTGGCCGAGATCGCCGCGGCCACCGGGTTTGCGAACACGAGCCACCTGTCCCGCCAGTTCCGGGCCAGATACGGCGCGCCGCCGCATTCCTTCCGAAAGGCATGGACCTGAGCGCCTCCGCTCTCAGCCGAACATGTCCGAGGTGATGCCGGCATACCAGCCGATGCTTTCCTCATAGGTGGCCGCGCGCAGTTCGGCATCTTCGCCGGTCTGACTGATGAAACCGTCCACCTTGGCGATCTTTTCCTCGGTCGCTTCATAGGTGGCCCCGACCTTGACACCGTCCTCGGTGCCGATCAGCGACCAGCAGGTATTCGAGAACTTGGCCGGGAACATCTTGGAGTCGGTCAGCGCCGCACGTATGGCCATGGCCGCGACCTTGGCCTGGGAATTGGCCGAGAATCCGGATTTGGGCATGTCACCCTGCGCGCAGGCATCGCCCAGCACATGGATGTTCTCGTCCATGCGGCTTTGCATGGTGCGCCCGTCCACCGGCGCCCAATTGCCGTCGTTGAGTCCGGCGAGTTCGCAGATGCGGCCGGCCTTCATCGCCGGAATGACGTTGCACACATCCACCTTGGTTTCCTCGCCGTCGATCGTGACGGTCATCGCATCCGGATCGACCGCGACGTTCCCGCCGCCGAACTCCTCGCCGATCCAGTCGATCATCCCGTCATAGTGCTTTGCCCATCCCTCCTGAAACAGCGCCATCTTCGAGAATTTCGGCTTGGGATCGGCCACGATGATCTTGGCCGTCGGATTGCGCTCCTTCAACACATGGGCGACCATCGAGATCCGTTCATATGGCCCGGGCGGGCAGCGGAACGGGTTCGGCGGCGCGACCATGGCGAACACGCCGCCTTCGGGCATGGCTTCGATCTGCGCCTTCAAAAGTTCGGATTGAGAGCCCGCCTTGTAGGCATGCGGCATCCTGTTCTGGGCCGTCAGATCCCAGCCTTCGACCGCACCATCGACAAAGTCGATGCCCGGCGACAGAACCAGCCGGTCATAGCCCAACACGTCACCACCGGCCAGCGTGACCGTCCTGGCATCGCGGTCGATCCCCACCGCCCAATCATGCACGACGTTGATCCCATGGTCGCTGGCCAGCTTGCCATAGCTGTGCGCGATCGAGGACAGTTCACGGAATCCGCCCAGATACAGGTTCGAGAAGAAGCAGGTGTAATAGGCGCGCGTGGGTTCGATCAGCGTGACATCGATCGCCCCTTGCGAATCCTTGGCGATGTAGCGTGCAACGGTCGCGCCGCCCGCCCCTCCGCCAATCACCACGACGTGCGGTTTGCCCTGCGCCAGCAATGCGGGCGCGTTCAAGGCCGCCGCGGCAGCGACGCCGGTGCCCAGGAATCTGCGTCTGTTGAGTGTCATGTGTTCCTCCTCCCAGAACTGGCGCGATGCCGGATCACTCCAGCGCGCCGAAATATGCGGCCAGCGCCGCGATCTCTTCGTCGGACAAGCGGCTGGCCATCATCTGCATGACCGGGTGCGGTCGCAGCTTGCGTTTGTAGGCATGCATGGCCAGCACGAAATCCTCCTCGTACCAGCCGACGATTGCCGGGATGCCGTCATATTCGCCGTCGACCTGATGACATGTGGTGCATTCGGCCGAGAGGTACTCGCCATAGGCCGGGTCGCCCACGATCGCCAGCACCTCGGGGCTCAGCTCCACATCCTGCGGCAGCGCCGTCGGTGCGGCTTCGGGGATGTTCTGCGGGCTGGACGAGAACTGCCGCAGATAGGCCAGAACGTCGCCGCGTTCCCCGGCTTCGGTCATGCCCCGGAAATCCATGTTGGTACCGGAAACCAACAGCTTGGGGTTGGTCAGATAGGCGTCGAGATGTTCCAGATCCCAGACCATGCCGTCGCGGCGCGCGCGGTAAATGCCCTCGGAATAGGTGAAGTCCTCGAACTGCGCCACGGTGCGGTCGAAGATGTTGTTCAGATGCGGCCCCGTGCCGGGATCGGTGCCGTGCCGCGCGCCCTCGCCGACCTGATGGCAATTGCCGCATTTCTGCTGGAACAGGCGCTCCCCACGCTCGACATCGCCGATCGCGGTGGCCGATTGTTCGGCCTGGGCGGACACGCTCAGCGCCGCCCAGACGATCAGTGTCGCGAAGCCGCGCCGCACCGGTCAGTCCCCGAAGCTCTGCAGATAGGCGATCACCGCGGCGATCTCCTCGTCCTTCTTGAGACCCGCAAAGGACATCTTGGTGCCCTTCATGTAGGCCTTGGGCCTGGCGAGAAAGGCCGCGAGTTCGGCCTCGGACCAGACCAGCCCCTCGGCCCCGGCCGCCGCCATCACCTTGGAGTATCGGAACCCGTCCACGTGCCCGGCGGGTGCGCCCACGATGCCGTTGAGCACCGGGCCCGTCTTGTTCTTGGCGCCGTCGCCCACCTGGTGGCACGCCTTGCATTTCTTGAAAGCCTTTTCGCCCTGTTCGACCAGCTCGGGGTCGAGCGCCGCCTGCCGTACCGGTTCCGGTGCGGTTTCCTCGGCCTTGGCATCCTGCACGGCGGCCGCTTCGGCGGCGCCGCTTTCGTCCTCGGGGGTCACGTCCAGAACCATGGCGCGCATGGTGATTTCGACACTCTCCTTGCATTTCTCCATGCAAGGTTCGGGGTTCCAGAAATGCGCCTCGGTTTCTTCCCGGTCATCGACGATGAACCCGTCCGCATTGGGCATTTCCACGTCGAGGAAATTCTCGTTGGACAGAACGAAGTCGTCTTCGACCAGATCGTTGGAATAAAGGATATAGGCGACGATCGCATAGGTGTCGTCGACGCTGAGCGTCTGCGCGCTGCCGAAGGGCATCGATCGATGCACATAATCCCAAGCGGTCGAAAGATAGGGCCAGTAGGAGCCGACCGTCTTGAGCGGATCCTTGTCGGCCAGCGTCCCCTCGCCCCCGGCCAGCTTGGGCCAGTTGTCCACGCCTTCTGCAAAGTCGCCGTGGCAGCTGGCGCAAGCATCGGCAAACAGCATTTCTCCATCTTCGACAGAGCCCGAGCCGGCCGGCAGACCGGTGCCGTCGGGTGAAACATCCAGATCCCAGGCGGCAATTTCCTCGGGCAGCGCCGGGCGGCCCAGGCCGAATTTCTCGGCCATGGCCGGCGCGGCGGCGCAGGTGGCGGCAACAGCGGTTCCGGTCAGAAGGTTACGAAACTTCGACATTCTCGGCCTCTCCGTTCGGCTTGACCCACCAGGTCTGGATGCAGTTGTTGTGATAAATCGAGTTCTCGCCCCGCACCTCGCGCAACTGCGCCTTGGTGGGTTGGACATATCCGGTGGAATCCTTGGCGCGGCTCTGCAGCAGCATCTCGGACCCGTCCCAGTCGTAGTCGAGGTAGAAACGGGTCAGCGCCTTGTCGGTGCCGGGCGCGGCCAGCCGCGCCGGCATCCAGGTTCTGCCGCCATCGACCGAGACATCGACGCCGGTGATCGCCCCCCGGCCCGACCAGGCCAGTCCGGTGATGACCAGCGGGCCGGGGCCGTGCGCGATCCGCGCCTGCGGGCTGGGCGATGTGACCACCGATTTGGCGTCCATCACCCAGGTCCATTTCCGGCTGACGCCATCCGCCAGCGTGTCGGTGTATTTCGAGGTTTCCTCGCGGCTTTCGACGGGGCCTTCCATCACCTCGACCCGGCGCAGCCACTTGACCCACATGTTGCCTTCCCAGCCGGGCACGACCAGGCGGACCGGATAGCCATGTTCCTTGCGCAGCGCCTCGCCATTGGCCTTGAACGCCACCAGCACGTCATCCATGGCCTTTTCGAGCGGGATCGACCGGCCGTTCGAACTTGCATCGGCACCTTCGACATAGACCCACTTGCCTTCGGGCTTGACGCCGGCTTCTTCCAGCAGCGTGCGCAGGGGAACGCCGGAATACTCCATGTTGTGGATCATGCCATGGGTGAACTGCGCACCGTTGAGCTGCGCCCCGGCCCATTCCATGCCGGTATTGGCGGCGCATTCGCAGAAATAGACGCGGTTTTCGCGCGGGAACCGTTCCAGATCGGCGTAGGTGAAGATCAGCGGCGTATCGACCAGCCCGTTGATCATCAGACGGTAGTCTTCCTTGCTCAGCTCGATCGCGCCGGAATGGTGGCGCTCAAAGGCGCAGCCCTGCGGCGTGATCGTGCCGTCCAGCGCGTGGATCGGCGTGAAGTTGATCGAACTGATCGTGTCGGCGGTCAGCCATTCCACGTTGCGGCGCACCACATCCGATTCGAACCGGATCGGCAGGCCGTAGGGCGTGGCGTCCACACCGTCGCCCAGGCCACTGGCCCAGTCCTGCACTTCGGTGATCAGCGGATCGGGGCCGGCCGCCCGCGCCGCGCCGGCGGCGACCGCGCCCGCTCCGGCCGCAGCGGCGCCGGTCAGGAACTGGCGGCGGGACGGAGTGTTTTTCGGTGCGTTCTCACTCATCTGAACTTGCCTCCTGATGCGTCTCGGCACCCGCCGTCGCGGATGCCTTCGAATCTGCGCGGGCGATCAGGCGCCCACGACATTGACCGAGTTGTTCGGGTCCACTGTGACGGTCCCCAGCTTGCGGATGTGGTTTTCGACCACGTCCCAGATCATCGGGCCTTCGGTGCCCTCGTTGACGCTGGCCCAGCCAGCAACGACATAGGACTTGGCCGGGTCGATGGCCTCACCGGTCCTGAGCAGGGTCATGTCGCTGATCCGCTCTCCCTGCGGCTTGTTGATGTCGATGCGGTAGCCCATGCCGCCGATGCGGACCATGTCGCCGCCCTGCTGGTAATAGGGATCGGGGTTGAAGATGTTGTCGGCCACGTCCTCGAGGATCACCTTGATGAACTCGCCGGTCATTTCGGACCGGTAAGCCTGTCCGTAGGTCATCGAGGTCACGTTCCAGATATCCTCGCGGGTGATGTCGTCACCGGGCACCAGGCTCGGACCCCAGCGCACGCCCGGCGACATGGCGATATCCGCCTCGCGTTCCGCAATCAGCGCGTCGCAGATCAGGTCGTCCCAGGTGCCGTTGAAATTGCCCCGCCGATACAGCAGCGAATCGGTCTGACCGATCACCTCGGCCAGATCGGCGGCATAGGGCGCGCGCTGCGCTTCGATCAACGCAGTCATGGCCGGATCCGGTGCGATCACGTCCGAGAAGACCGGGATCAGCTTGTGGCGCAGGCCCATCATCTGACCGTCGCGCACATCCAGATCGACGCGGCTGACGAACTTGCCGTTGCTGCCGCTGGCGATGAGGTGGGTCTTGCCGATCAGGACAGGCTCGGGCAGCGCGTCGTGGGTATGGCCCGACAGGATCACGTCGATGCCCTGCACCCTGCCCGCCATCTTCTTGTCCACGTCGAACCCGTTGTGGGACAGCACGACGACCACATCGGCGCCGTCCGCCCGCACCTCGTCCACCATGGCCTGCATGTTCTCGTCCCGGATGCCGAAGGAGTATTCCGGGAACATCCATGACGGGTTGGCGATGGGCATGTAGGGGAACGCCTGCCCGATCACCGCGATCTTCGCACCGCCACGCTCGAAGAACTTGTAGGGCTTGAACAGTTCCGCCGGTTCGTCCCATTCGGCGTCGAAAATGTTCTGGCCCAGAGCGGCAAAAGGCAGCCCTTCGACGATCTCGCTCACCCGGTCGCTGCCCAGCGTGAATTCCCAGTGGAAGGTCATCGCGTCGGGTTTCAACGCATTCATCACGTCGACCATGTCCTGACCCGCGCTGTGATAGCAGGTGTAGGAGCCGTGCCAGGTATCGCCTCCATCCAGCAGGAGCGCGTCCGGACGGTCCGCGCGGATCGCATTGATCACGGTGGCGACCCGGTCCATTCCGCCAACGCGCCCATACATCTTGGCCAAAGCGGAAAAGTCGTCATAGGTCAGCGCATAGGCCGTGGCGCTGCCATCGGCGATGCCATATGCCCTGCGGAAGTCGGCGCCGGTGATGTGCGGCACCTGCCCCTTGTTCTCGCCGACGCCGAGATTGATCTCGGGCTCGCGGAAGTAGATGGGCTTCAGTTGCGCGTGAATGTCGGTGACATGGATCAGGCTGATGTTTCCGAAGGTATCGAACTCCAGCAACTGGTCCTGAGTCAGCGCCTGCTGCGCGGCCAGCCGCGCCCAGTTGCCAAAGCCCGACGCACCGACAAGCGCCGACGCCGCCATGGAGACCTGAAGAAAATCACGACGCGAGATCATCTGGATCAGCTTTCCCGTTTAAACATGCTTAACATTCGCATGTTTGAATTTATTGGATGACACAAACCCCGCGCCGGTCGGCACGGGGTCTGCAGGGTTCAGTTGCGGACGGACGGAGCTTCGACCGACAATCCGTTGCCGCGGGATGCGACATAGAGTTCAAGCGCGACAAACTCGTCGCTTCCGGGGCTGAATGTCTCGGCGCGGGTGTCGCGCACGCAACCCTTGAAGCGGGCATGCGAGGTATTCAGCTTGGCGTTCTTGAGGCGGTAGGTCGGAAACCCGTTGATGTGACCCTGGCTCAGGTGGTCGGCCCGGATCATGTTGCCGTAGTTCTGTTCATGGCAGTTGGCGCAGCTCAGTTCCAGCTGGCCGTAGCGGGTATAATAGATCTCCTTGCCTTTCTCCCAGGTCTCTTTCGCGGGGCCGTCGATGGCCACGTTCACCGGCAGGCCTCGCGACTGCACCGAAATCAGTGCTTCCATCGAAGCCATGTCGCCGCCGTCATACTTCCACTTCTCTGCGCCCATCCGGTTTTCGCGGCAATCGTTGATCTGCATGGCCAGGGTGCGCACTTCGCCCGCGGCTTCGTTCCACTTTGGATAGACCGCGCGAATGCCGGCCATGCTGTCCTCCACCGCACCGTGGCAGGATGCGCAGGACTTGCCCTCGCTGCCGTCGGCCGCGTCCCAGACCTCTTGCGCCTGATCCACGAAAACCATCGCCGGATTGTCGAAATCGTCCATCTGCAGCTCCTGCGTCTCGTCCGAGCGGAACCGCCAACCTGAATAGATCTCGTCCATCACGTCCGACAGATGCGCCGGGGCCGCGGTCTTGGTGACCATTTCGATTTCGCCGTTCACGACGAGCTCATCCTCGTCGGGGCCGGCCAGCGCGGCAAAGGGCGTGGCCACCAGAGCGGCAATCGCAGTCATTGCCTTGAAATCCATCCATAATCCTCCCTTGGGTGATCGGCCCGCCGGTTTGCAAGGCGGGGCCGTCAAGTCTCGTGCCGCGTGTCAGGCAATGGCGATCGACTTCTTCTCGTCATAGACCGAACCGTCGTCGTCGTACCAGGTGAAGACGAATTCCCCAGCTTCCGGCACGGTGGCGTCGAACTGGAAATACGGGTTGGTCGAGATCGCCGGCTCCATCGTGACGTCGATCACCAGCTCGCCGTTGAACGCGCAAGTGAAGCGGTTGATGATCGAACGCGGAATGACGTTGCCTTCCTTGTCCTTGCGCTGACCGCTTTCCATCTTGTGGCTGATCAGGGTCTTGATGGTGACCGCCTCGCCGGCGGCCGCGCTTTTGGGAACCTTGACGCGGGGTTTCACACCAGATGCCATTTCGAAATCTCCTGTCTGTGCGATTGGGCGGCGATCAGCCGCCGCAGCCTCCAATGGTCACTTTCACGGTCGCGCTGGCCTTGGCGAAGGAACCGTCGGCCATCTTGGCGATGGCGATGACGTCCTGCGTTTCGGCCAGACGGATGCGCGTCGATGCGGCCTGCGCCGCCGCCAGCGGGCCAAAGTTGAACGTGGCCACGCCCGGAACCGGGTTGCCCGCGGCAAGCACCAGGATCGCAGTCGCGCCCGGCGCGGCGACCTCGATCGGCACGGTGTTGCCGTTTTCCGCGATCTCGGGAGCGGTCAGGGTGATGCCGCCGTCGGCCAGGTCCGCGCCGCCGGTGAATTCCGCAATGGCATCCTCGACCGCCGCATGCGCGCGGAACGGCAGAACCGAAAGGGCCGCTGCGCCCAGGGCCAACCCCAGGGTGTCAC
This sequence comes from Ruegeria sp. BHSB196, assembly GCF_059613135.1. NCBI lineage: Bacteria > Pseudomonadati > Pseudomonadota > Alphaproteobacteria > Rhodobacterales > Roseobacteraceae > Ruegeria > Ruegeria sp. BHSB196. The sequence goes on along the minus strand of NZ_JBXWRY010000003.1, from coordinate 91,762 downwards.
GACGTGTGAAGTCCATCGTCTTTCTCCTCTGCAAACTGCAGGACACGCTGGGCGCCCTACTCTTCCTTCAGGGTCGCGAGAAACGCGACCACATCCTCGATTTCCTGCGCCGCCAGGATCGGCGGCAGCGGCCCGCTCGGGGCCTTGCCGGTATAGGCGTCGCCCGGGCGGACGAAGCCTTCGACCTTGTAGAAGGCCGGCATCACGGTGCCGTCGAACGTCAGCTTGGCGTTGGCCACAAGGCCGCGCAGTTCGGCCTCGGTCCAGCGGTCGCCGGCGCCGTCAAGCGGCGGGCCGACCTCGCCGTGGAACGGAACCTCCGCCAGGGCCGAGACCTGATGGCAGGCCACGCAATTGCCTATTGATTTGTCGCCCACGATCATCGCGCCGTTGGCCGCATCGCCGGGCTTGCCGGTCAACGACGCCTCGATCGCGCCGTCCTCGTTGAAAACAACCTCCTTCGGGCCAACCTCGGCGGCCGTCGCGGCGCTGCCGATCAGGACCGAGGCCGCAATCAGTGATGTCGGTTTCATGTCTCCTCCCTTGGCTGCCACGCGAAACGTGGCGAAACTGGCTTGGTATACCGTAGGCCACCGCGCCACCAGAACGCAACATCAAATTCATCATTGTGAATTTTTTGTTTTATTTCGCGGCGCAGCCCGTAGTTTTTCCGATTGTGTCGCCGGCGGCCACCCTGCCCGTGGGCCGCTCACCGCGTGTCGCCGTCGTTCCGTTCGCGAATCATCCGGGCGTGGTACCGCTGGAAATCCTCCTCGGACTGGTCCAGGTACCGCTCTTCGGCAACCCAGGTCAGCAGGTCCAGCGTGGTCCCGGGCGCGAAGGCGCCCGGCATGATCGCCACTGCCTGCTCGGCCGCCGTCCGATCCGGGTCCAGTTCGACCGGCAGAAAGATCATCGTCGGCGTGAACAGAACGCCCCAGCGGCGGGCGGCGTGTTTCTCGGACAGGGCTTCGCCGTCGGTATCGGTGATTTCCGTGTCCCCGTGCAGGTTGATCTGCACCGGGAAATAGGTCTCTTCCAGCAACGTCCTGACCCGCGGGTCGGTGAAGGTGTTTTCGTGCATGTCCTGGCAGTACAGACAGCCGCGCTGCTCGACCAGCAGCATCAGGCGCTTGCCCTCGGATTGCGCTTCGGCGAAATCCTCGGCCAGATCCTTGAAGGTTTCGCGCATCCAGTCCGCCTTGTGCAGACCGTCGTCGCCCAGTTCCGCCGCAAGGACCGGCGCCGCCAGCAGTGCCGCGACCAGCCCGGCAAGAAATCGTTTCATCATGTTTCTCCTCCCTTCTCAGCCGAGATTGGCGAATCCCGGCACCCAACGGATCATGGCATCCGCAATCAGGTTGACCCCGCCGGTGGCGATCAGAACGGCAAAGGCGATCAGCATCGCACCCATGGCCTTTTCCACCCAGGCAAAGGCGGCCCGGTGCCGCTGCACCCAGGCCAGAAACGGTTTCGCGAACAAGGCCGCGACGACGAAAGGGGCCGTCATGCCCAGCCCGTAAACGAACAGCAGAAGCGCACCGCGCCAGATGTCGCCCATGCCCGAGGCGATCATGAGAATCGACGCCAGGGCCGGACCCACGCAGGGCGTCCAACCAAAGCCGAAGGCCAGACCCATCAGATAGGCTCCGATGACGGTCGATGCCTCGGCGGAGCTTTCCAGCCGCGCCTCGCGGTACAGCAGCGGAACCCGGATGACGCCCAGAAAATGCAGGCCGAACACGACAAGGATCGCCGCCGCCACATAGGACAGGGCATCGAGATACCGGCCGAAAAGCTGGCCCAGGGCCGTCGCCCCCATGCCCAGCAGCATGAAGATGGTCGTGACGCCCAGGGCGAACATGACGGCCGAAATCACCAACCGCTTCTGCGCACCGGTCGCGATCCGACCGTCGCCGCGCAATTCCGCCATGCTCAATCCGCCGAGATAGGACAGATAGAATGGAACCATGGGCAGGATGCAGGGTGTGAAAAAGCTCAACAATCCGGCGGTCAGGGATCCGATCAATGAAATTTCCAGCATCCGGCCACCTATGTCGACGCCCTGCCCGATGCAGGTTGCAAAATTCACACATTCAAATTACATTATGAAACAAACGGAGGTCAATCATTGCGTTTGCCTGTTCCGATCCGGCGTTTCGTGATCCTTGCCGTCGTGGCCTGGGCCTCGGCGGCGCCCGCGCTTGCCGCCGAACTGATCATGGTCGAACAACGCGGCTGCGCCTGGTGCGCGCGCTGGGATGCCGAGATCGCGCCGATCTATCCCAAGACCACCGAAGGAAAATTCGCGCCCTTGCGACGGGTCGATCTGCGGGATTTGCCGGGCGATCTGATCGTGCAGCGCCCGGTCCGGTTCACACCGACCTTTCTGGTCGTGGTGGACGGGCGCGAACTGGGGCGGCTCGAAGGCTATCCGGGCGAGGACTTCTTCTGGCCGCTGTTGGAACGGCTGCTGGACACGCATACGCAGTTCACGACCATTGCGCTGCAGGATGGCTGAGGTTTTGCGGTCGCGGATGGCAAAATTCGCGCCGTGATGCTGGAATTACCGATACAAGCGGTGTATCGGAACGGATCACGCCGCATGAGGGTGCTTATGGCGCTTAGCGACGCCGCGTGGAGAGATCAGGGAACGGAAAGATGGCTCTGCCGAAATTTTCGAATGACATGGCCGAAGAAGAACTCGACAAGATGGTCGAAAATGCGACGCGCGCGTCGAACTTCCTCAAGGCGATCAGTCACGAAGGCCGCCTGATGATCCTGTGCCACCTGGTCTCGGGCGAGAAATCGGTGACGGAACTGGAAGAACTGCTGTCGGCCCGCCAGGCGGCGGTGTCGCAGCAACTGTCGCGCCTGCGTCTCGAAGGGCTGGTCGTTCCGCGCCGGGACGGCAAGGCGATCTATTACCGGCTGGCCGACGACCGGCCGCGCCGGATGCTCGAACTCGTCTACGATCTGTTCTGCAACACCGACGATTGACCGTTGCCCGGACCGGCCCTGGTAGCCGCCTGACGAACATCGCCCGCGCCTCCGACTTGCTTACGCATCGCGTTTTCTGCATCCTTTGTCGCAGGAAAGCTGAACTCATTGGGGAGGCGGCTCGATGTTCGAGATGCTGACGGACCACCAGATCGTCGCGGCAATGGGGTTTGGCGGCGGCATCCTGCTGGGTTTGGCTGCGCGGCTGGGGCGCTTTTGCACGCTGGGCGCCATCGAGGATCTGCTTTACGGAGGCTCCGATCTGCGGCTGCGGATGTGGGCGCTGGCAATCGGCAGCGCGGTGATCGGCAGTTTTGCCCTGATGTCGCTGGGTCTGCTGGATCCGGGTGACAGTTTCTACCTGTCGATCCGCTGGGCGCCGCTGGCCTCCGTCATCGGCGGTCTGATGTTCGGATATGGCATGGCCCTGTCCGGCAATTGCGGCTATGGCGCCATCGCGCGGCTGGGCGGCGGCGATCTGCGCGCCTTCGTGATCGTGCTCGTCATGGGGGTCTTTACCTATGTCACCCTCAGCGGCCCCCTCGCCCCGATCCGCAACTTTCTGTTCCCGCAGGTTCCGGTGACGAGCGACACGCCGCCGGGGCTGGCGCATCACGCGGCCGCCCTGACCGGATTGCCCCTCGGCGCCATCGGGTTGTCCGTCGGTGCGCTGATCTGCATTGCGGCCCTGTGGGGATCGTCGCTCAGGTCCGAGCCGAAGTCCATCCTGTGGTCGTTGGTCGTGGGCCTTGCGATCGTTTCCGGCTGGGCCGGAACCGCCTGGGTGGCCGAACACGGGTTCGAAGCGTTGCCCGTCGTCTCCCACAGCTTTTCCGCACCCGTCGGCGAAACCATCCTTTTCGCCATGACCGGCAGCCTGCGGCCGCTGTCCTTCGCGGTGGGATCGGTCGCCGGCGTCTGGACCGGCGCCTTCGTCGGCTCGATGATCCGCGGCCATTTCCGCTGGGAAGCCTGCGAAGACCCGCGCGAGCTGCGCCGGCAGATCCTCGGCGCGGCCATCATGGGCATCGGCGCGGTGCTGGCAATCGGCTGCACGGTGGGCCAGGGCCTGACCGCCTTCAGCCTGCTGTCGCTCAGCGCCCCTGTCACGTTCCTGGCGATATTCGCCGGAGCCGCGCTTGGCCTGCGCCAGTTGATCGAAGGATTCCGGTCGGTCTGACCGTCCCGGTCGTGATTTTCCGGCAGGGCGTGCGTCCGCTGCGGAACCGGGCGGTCGCTGGCGAACTCCGAGCCGAAGAAACAGCACGCATCTTGCCGTTCACGGCTGAGAATGGGGTGTGCCGCCCTGCGGCAGCACTGCCATGGCTCGGGGCCGCGCCGGCGGGCAACGGCGGCGGTGTTGTCTGTCGGCACGGCGGATGATCCTCGAAGAGCCACATCTTGCGGCCGTGTTGCTTACGAACCTCAGTTTGCGGTGAATTCCCCTAAATATGCGAGGTTTTCTTCTAGATGCCCAACATTTGGTTGAATTCCGCAGAAATGGGCAGTAGCAACCGACATACAGGTGCATGGACGCGGTAATGCATCAGCAGACGCTGACGACGGGGATCGACTGCCTGGCAGTTGATCCCCGTTTTCCTCCCGTGCTTTCGAGTGGTGGCCTGTATGCCCCTGTCCGGAATAGGAAAAGGCGCCAGGTGCTCAGACGCGGTCTTCGCATGCATCCAGACGGACACTCCTGACGCCTTAGCTGACCGGCTCTCCCAAGGGGGTGTGCCGGGCCAGTTGCCCCGGCTCCGAAGAACCGGCGCTGCCGATTGCCACCCGAGGGTGTCGCTCGACCCGCCCAAGCCTTCTGCAAAACCGACCTTTCGCCACGGGTCCGGAGACCCCTCGCGACCGGCCTGTTCCCGGTAAGCCCTTGCAGATCAACGCAAATCCTGCGGACTTGCCCTCCTCTGCGCCGGCCCCCTGGCCTGTGCGTCCCGCTCCGCTTCCTAAGAAGCCTTGCGATAGTCAGACTGTTGCATCGGCCCCGGTTTCTGACAAGAAAATAGCACCGCAGCATGAAAATTAGACGGGGATAACATGTTGATATCCCGCAGGAAACCGCTGTGGATAAGTCGAGAAACCGCGATCTTGCGCGCGCTTGGGGGTGGAAAAATCCGCAGGCCGTCCGGAGGCCGGAAAACCGCGGATTGCTGCAGGTGCAAAAGCCGCGTACGCCCGAATCCGGCCGGATTAACCGTTTTGTACCACGCTCGGACCCCGGTTCTTCCGAATCGTACAAAGGAGAGTCGCCGATGCGCTACACGATTTCCGAGGCCCGCGCGCAGCTGGGCCGGCTTGTCACCCGCGCCCAGGATCCGCGCGAGGTGATCGTGCTGACCCGCCACGGGCGGGCGCTGGCGGCGCTGGTCTCGATCCCCGAGGCGGAGCGGATCTGGGATCTGGCGGACACCGCCGAGATGGGCTGGCGCCACCCGCTGAGCGGGATCCGCGGCTGGTGGTCGCGGGGCAAGGGCATACCGGGGATGGAGCCGGGGCCGGACGGCACCTATGTCACCGCGCGCGAGGCGGCGCTGCGGGTGCGCGAGGTGCAGATGGCGCGGGCCGAGGAACGCCGCATCCTGACCCGCGCCGGGATGGAGCCGGTGGAGGGCGGCGAGGTGATGCGGCGCGAGGAGATCGCGTGGTGGCGGAAGTTCTTTCCGGCCCGCGAAAAGAAATGAGCGGTGCGCCGGGGCACACCGCTCGCCGATCGGTCCGGGCACCGGGGCGTCAGTTGACCTGACGCTCCAGAACCGTGCTGTAGGTGGTGCCGTTGCGCAGGCTGCGGAAGTCGGCATAGATCTTGCCGTTTTCATAGCGGGCGTCGATCAGGGCGTTGGCGCCGATGAGCGTGGGCGCGGTTTCGACGATGCCGATGCTGTTCGAGCCGTCGAGGCTGATGGTGCCGGTGGCCTCGTACTCGGTCCAGTCCTCATGGCCGTCGCGGCGCCACTTGCTGGGGCCCCAGAACACGTTGTCCTGCTGTTTCTGGATGTCGAGCATCCATTCGGCCTGGTTGAAGCGCGGCGTGTCGCCCTTGTAGAAATGGCTGGGCTGGACGGTGGTGTAGCTGCCGGTCCAGACCCCGCGCAGGTCGGGCGTGGTGTCGGCGATGGCGGCGGTTCCAAGGGCCAGGCTGGCGGCCAGGGCGGCGGCGCCGGTTTTCATGAACTTGGTCATGGGGTTTCCTCCGTTTTCGGGACCGTTGCGGTCTGTTCAACAGATCGTGAGCGGCAGGCGGGATTGCAATTGACCTAAGGGAAACTTCATGTGGCGTTCAGGGAAACGTCAGGGTTGGGGCGCGAACGGGCGGTGCAACGGTTGTGCCGTGGAGATGAGGGCAGCGCCGGCCCGAGGGGGTGAGCGGCGTCTTGGAATTCGTCCAGTGGACGAATTCAGCCGCGAACGGGCGGAGCCCCGGGGCGCAAACGCGCCGCCCGTTTTGCCAGAGGCAAACCTTCGGTTTGACGGGGGCGGGTCGGCGCGGCCCGGCGGTGCCGCCGGGCGGGTGGGGTGAGTTGGGTGATGGGTGTGAACACCCATCCTAAGCTTGCTGCCATCTAATTTTGTGCCAATTTCGACGCGCCATGTAGATGTGGTCTTGTGTCATTTCTTGACTACGTTTGCATAGAACTCATGAAACGTGAATGGCTTCACTTTTCCTGCGGCGACCAATTCAGAGTACTCCTCAGTGCAGTCCAAAAGTCTTCTATTCCTCAGGAATCCAGCAGAAGTCCCTGAATCCTCATACCTTAGTTTTGATCGGTATGACAAAAATGACGTGGATAGTTTTGCCTCGATCGGCTTTTGGTGAAGCCCAATTACCGCTTCTTTTCCGTGCCCTTCATCCACGCCATCGCGGAAACGTCTATACCGCGACCGAGCCTCGTTTTCATTTTCTCGAACAAACTCTGTCAACTCAACCCTTTGGCCTGGCGCTTCAAAAAAGTACTTCATAGAAGAATCAATGAGGGCTTCGGTTTGGTTTCTGAAATAGACCGCACTTATGCAGTTTATGTATTGCAATCTATTTATCTTTCGAACGTCACTTTGATTTGCAAACACAGTCAAATCTTTGTCGTGTTTTGTTTTGTAGACACCGCCGTCAAAAAACAGCAGGCAATACTCCGGGCTTATCGGGTAGATTACGAGCAATCCCGAGTTTCCCAAACCGACAGCATGCGGGACTCGCTTTTGTTCGCCAGCCTTGTTGGCTAAAATCACTGGGTTGTCCGACGTTACGAATTCCGATCCCTTCGGCGCGCGAATCCGAACCAACTTCATGTCAACCAAAGCCGGATAAATCTTGACGGCAATGCGGCACATACTTACATGGTCCAGAGGCTTCGTCCGCAGATGATCGGGAATACCACTACCAGTAGGTGACCCTCGCCTCAAAATTCTGTCGAATTCGTGATAAATCGCTTCTCCGACTTCGCCAGCGCGCGGCGTGCGAAATAGCTGAGTCGTCATAAAGCACAAAAGATGTTCAATATCTTCTCGGTCGGGAAGACGTTTCGGTATTTCTCCAGCAAATAACCCCAGAAAATTAGATACGCTGCCCTCCAAAAACCTCAAAAAATCATCTAAATGAGGCTCCTTTCCATAAAATTTTCGCTTGGAACACTGTCCGCGTATGGGTGCCTTGGACTGCTTCCTTCCACTGCTCTTTAGCGCAAGGTTCAGAGACGACCCGTCCTCCGAAAACCTTCTAAGGTAAAATTGAGGGACAAAATGCTGATTGCTATTTGCACTCATTCTATTGTTGCTAATTATCCATCTTCAACGCTGAAATAAACGCCTCCTGCGGGATATCGACCTTCCCGAACTGGCGCATCTTCTTTTTCCCCGCCTTCTGCTTCTCCAGCAGCTTGCGTTTCCGCGTGGCGTCGCCGCCGTAACATTTCGCGGTCACGTCCTTGCGCAGGGCGCTCAGGGTCTCGCGCGCGATGACCTTGCCGCCGATGGCCGCCTGGATCGGGATCTTGAACATGTGGCGGGGGATCAGTTCCTTGAGCTTTTCGCACATGGCGCGGCCGCGCATCTCGGCCCGGTCGCGGTGGACCATGACCGACAGCGCGTCGACCGGCTCGTCATTCACCAGGATCGACATCTTGACCAGGTGATCCTCGCGATAGCCGGTGAGCTGGTAGTCGAAGCTGGCATAGCCCTTGGTCACGGATTTCAGCCGGTCGTAGAAGTCGAACACCACCTCGTTCAGCGGCAAGTCATAGACCACCATGGCGCGGGAGCCGGCATAGGTGAGGTCGAGCTGGATGCCGCGGCGGTCCTGGCAGAGTTTCAGCACGTCGCCCAGATAGTCGTCGGGCACCAGGATGGTGGCCTTGATCCGCGGCTCCTCCAGGTGGTCCACTTTGGACAGGTCGGGCATGTCGGCGGGGTTGTGCAGCTCGTGCATCGTCCCGTCCTTCATGTAGACGTGGTAGATGACCGAAGGGGCGGTGGTGATCAGCTCGATATCGTATTCGCGTTCGATGCGGTCGCGGATGACTTCGAGGTGGAGAAGGCCCAGGAAGCCGCAGCGGAAGCCGAAGCCGAGGGCGGCCGAGGTCTCCATCTCGTAGGAGAAGGAGGCGTCGTTCAGGGCCAGCTTGTCGATGGCGTCGCGCAGGTCTTCGAATTCGGCGGAATCGACGGGGAAGAGGCCGCAGAACACCACCGGCTGGGCGGGCTTGAAGCCCGGCAGCGGGGTTTCGCAGCCGCCCCGGTCATTCGTGATGGTGTCGCCGACGCGGGTGTCGCGGACCTGCTTGATCGAGGCGGTGAGAAAGCCGATCTCGCCCGGGCCGAGCTGGTCGATCATCTGCATCTGCGGGCGGAACACGCCGACGCGATCGACATGGTGCAGGGTGCCGTTCGACATGAACTTGACCCGCATCCCCTTTTTCAGCACCCCGTCCATGATGCGGACCAGGACGATGACGCCGAGATAGGAGTCGTACCAGCTGTCCACCAGCATGGCCTTGAGGGGCGCGTCGGGGTTGCCCTTGGGGGCGGGGAGATGGTGGACGATGGCTTCGAGCGTGTCGTGGATCCCCTGCCCGGTCTTGGCGCTGACCCGGATGGCGCCCGAGGCGTCGATGCCGATCACGTCCTCGATCTGTTCGGCCACCCGGTCGCAGTCGCTGGCCGGCAGGTCGATCTTGTTCAGCACCGGCACGATCTCGTGATCGGCGTCGATGGCCTGGTAGACGTTGGCGAGCGTCTGCGCCTCGACCCCCTGCGTCGAGTCGACCACCAGCAGCGAGCCTTCGACCGCGCGCATGGAGCGGGAGACCTCATAGGCGAAATCCACGTGGCCCGGCGTGTCGATCAGGTTCAGCACGTAAGTCTCGCCATTGTCGGCGGTATAGTCGATGCGGACGGTGTTGGCCTTGATGGTGATGCCGCGTTCGCGCTCGATGTCCATGGCGTCGAGCAGCTGTTCCTTCATGTCGCGATCCTGCACCGTCCCGGTTTCCTGAATCAGCCGGTCGGCAAGGGTGGATTTGCCATGGTCGATATGGGCGACGATGGAGAAATTGCGGATATGGGCGAGGTCTGTCATGGTTCGCGTATTAGCGGGTTTCTTAAGGCGGTCAAGGTGGAGAACGACGGCACCCTGGACCTGGGCGATGAAACGATTGGGACTTGGCTGCGCAACGCCGACGAAACCAGGGTGCGCGATGTCCTGCGGCGCAACGGCCTGAGATCCGTGCCCGCAGCCGCTGCGGTCGCGTCCAGCCTGGCGGACGACAACACGGTGCAACGCCTGCACGACTTTCTTTGCCGCTACCTGTGCCTGGTCGTCGGCGTGGCCGGGTGCGCGCGCGCCGGGTCCGCCGGGATGCTGGTGCGCCGTCTGGCCGCGTTCGAGCATGTCGGCAGGCAAGAGGTCGGCGCGTTCGACTTTCGGTTCGGCGCCCTTGGCGAAGCCGTTTCGGGACTGGCCGGAGAAGCGGCGCCGGAGCTTTGCTGCCGTGCCTCCATCAGCAGATTGAACAACTACTTTCGCGGTGCGGCCAATGCCGATGGCGCGGCGCGCCCGGTCGCGACGGAGCATCTGCGTCAGTCCCTTGACGCCGATTTCGACGCGAACGATCCGTTCCTCCTGACCCTGTGGCGCGAGGAAAACCCGCACGCATCCGGACGCGCGGCGCGGTTCTTTGAGATCGTCACCGGTGAATTCGGCACGGATTGGTTCCAGACCTGGTATCAGGGTTTTCTGGACGGAACCCCGCTGGATGCGGACCATCAGCGCCGGGTGGCGTCGATCGACGATGCCATCTGGCACGCCGGGCCGCACTCGGTCGCCGCCGCAATCGAGCGCCTGCGGGTGGAAGAGGCCCTGGGCGGCATCACCATGCGAATCCGGGGCGAGATTGCGGACCGGCACGGCATTGGCGGGAACGACCCGCCGGAAAGCCTCGGCCGGGAACAGCTTGTGCATTCCGTCACGCTGATCTGGAGTGCCGTAGAGGAACTTGAGGTCGAAGTTGCCAGGGAGAGTCCCGGCAGGGATCGGGTGGCCGCGATCCTGCAGGCCCTGAAATCCGGCCTGGCGGAGTTGCTGAAATGGTGCGCGTCCAAGGGGGATCTGGCCGTCGATACGGTCATCAAATGGGGCATTCCTGCCGGAGGCACCGCCTATCTGGTCAGCCACCCCGAGAAAGTCCAGGCCCTGATCGACGCCGTGGAGCGGTGGCTGCCCTTCCTGTCCTGATGTCGCGGACCGATCCGGATGCGACTGTGCGCCCTTTGCACCGGTCCCGGGCGGGCCGCATTCGAGAATTGATTGCACGCCTGAGTTGCGCCATAGTGCGCGCGGAGCCGAGAGGGGCGCAGACCCCTCCGGGCAGGCAAAACAAGGCAGACCGATGAAACAGTATCTGATCCCCGCACTGACCGCCGCGCTTGTCGCCGCGTCCGTGCCCACGACCGCGATCGCCGCCAGCGGCGACATCAAGCGCGCCTGCATGGCGACCGGGAACGCGGCGGCGACCCGCCAGCGGTGCAGCTGCATCCAGAGCGTCGCCAATGACGTTCTGTCGCGCAAGGAACAGCGCACCGTGGCGAAGTGGTTCCACGACCCGCATCAGGCGCAGGTGGTCAAGATGTCGAGAACGGCCCGCGACGATGCGCTGTGGGACCGGTATCAGGCGTTTGGCCAGTTGGCGCAGGCCGCCTGCCGCTGACCGTTCTTCCCGTGCAGGTTTCCGCCGCCCGGTGATCCAGACGGAGACACCGGCCCGGAACGCTTGACCTGAGGTGCCCCGGCTTTCAGAAAGGGCGCAAGGGAAAGGGGCGGCGCGATGGCAATCAAAGGGGTGACGCTGCGCGGGCTGGAAGTGTTCGCGGCGCTGGCGCGCACCGGTTCGGTGGCGCAGGCGGCCGAGGTCACGGGGCTCAGCCAGCCTTCGGTCAGCCAGCAGTTGCGCAATCTCGAGACCGCGCTGGGCGCCGAGCTGGTGGATCACGGGCGGCGGCCGATGCGGCTGACGCAGGCGGGACGCAGCTTTCAGGCGCGCGCCGAGTCGATCCTGGCGGAGCTGCAGCTGGCGCAGAGCGAGCTGACGGTGATGGATCTGGGCCACCTCAGCACGCTGTCCATCGGATTGATCGACGATTTCGACAACGATCTGACGCCGCGGCTGGCGACGTTGCTGGCCGACAGCCTGACCCGGTCCCGGTTCAAGCTGATCACCCTGCCGAGTTTCGAAATCTTCGAGGCGCTGGATTCGCAGCGGCTGCATCTGGCGGTGTCGGCCAATACCGGCGAGGTGCTGGACGGGGTGATCGAGTACCCGCTGGTCAACGATCCCTTCATCCTTGTGGCGCCCAGGGGCGCGGTGTCCGACGGGGCCGACATCATGGAGGCGCTGCGCGACCTGCCGTTTCTGCGCTATGCCCGCGAGCAGCTGATCAGCCGCCAGATCGAGGCGCATCTGGCGCGGCAGAACCTGGAGTTCGAGGAACGGTTCGAGATCGGCTCGCACCTGGCGCTGATGGCGATGGTGGCGCGGCGGCTGGGCTGGGCGCTGACCACGCCGCTGGGATACATGCGGGCGGTGCGGTTCCACGACGAGATCGACGCCTATCCGGTGCCGTTCGGGGATTTCTCGCGCACGATCTCGCTGTTCACCCGGTCGGACTGGTCGGACAAGGTTCCGCGCGACGTGGCCGAGATGATGCGGCGGCTGATGCGCAGCCAGATCATCGACCCGGCGGTGGCGCAACTGCCCTGGCTGACCGGGCGACTGACGGTGATCGCCGCCTGAGAGCGGTCAGGCGAGGTGGTGCCGCAACCCGGCGATGGCGGTTTCGATCAGGTCGAGCGCGCCGTCGAAATCGCGGGTGTAGTAGGGATCGGGCACGTGATCGGCGCCGGTCTGCGGGGCGAAATCGGTCAGCAGGCGCACCGGGGTGGCGTTGCCGGCGGGGCGCAGCGCCTCGATGGCGTCGATGTTGCGGGCATCCATGCCGAGGATCAGGTCGAAGCCGGTGAAATCGGCGGCGGTGAACTGCCGCGCGCGCAGATCGCTCAGGTCGTAGCCGCGGGCGCGGGCCGCCCGCTGCATCGGCCCGTAGGGCGGCGCGCCGACATGCCAATCGCTGGTGCCGGCGCTGTCGGCGTGCAGATGCGGGACATGGGTGCGGAACACGCCCTCGGCGGCGGGCGAGCGGCAGATGTTGCCGAGGCAGACAAAGAGGATACGCTGGGTCATGATGGGGCGGTTCTACAGGGCGGAGGGACCATGGAAAAGATCGTCATTCTGACCGGGGCCGGGATTTCGGCGGAAAGCGGGCTGGGCACGTTCCGCGACGAGGGCGGGCTGTGGGCGCGGCACCGGATCGAGGACGTGGCGACGCCCGAGGGATTCGCCCGCGATCCGGCGCTGGTGCACGGGTTCTACAACGCGCGCCGGGTGCAGGCGGCGCAAGCCCGGCCCAACGCGGCGCATCTCGCGCTGGCGCGGCTGCAGCGCGAGTGGCCGGGCGAGGTGGTGATCGTGACCCAGAATGTCGATGCGCTGCACGAGGCGGGCGGCGCCGAGGACGTGATCCACATGCACGGCACCCTGGCCGGGGCGCTGTGCGGTGCCTGCGGGCATCGCTGGCCGGCGCCGGACGAGATGGCGGTGGGCGAAACCTGCCCGGCCTGCGACAGCCCGGCGGCGCGGCCGGATGTCGTGTGGTTCGGCGAGATGCCGTATCACATGGACGCGATCTATGACCATCTGGCCGGGGCGTCGGTTTTTGCGGCCATCGGCACCTCGGGGCAGGTCTATCCGGCGGCGGCCTTCGTGCACGAGGCGATCTCGGCGGGGGCGCGGACGGTGGAGCTGAACCTGGAGCCCTCGGCCTCGGTCTCGAGCTTCGACGAGGCGCGGTTCGGTCCCGCCACCCGGACCGTGCCCGAATGGGTCGCCGCGCTGCTGGGCCGGAGGTGACTCGGGGCCGCCGCGCGGGCTATGCTGGAGCCGAACCGGACAGGGAGTGACCGATGACCGAACCAGACAGGCCGCAAGGCGAAATCGTGGATGACGACGCTCTCGACGAGCGCGCGGCGCTGGGCGACACCTTGGCCGATCTGTGGTGGACTTTTCTGCTGCGGGGGTTGCTGGCGGGGGCCGTGGGCATCGCGGCGCTGTTCTGGCCCACCGGCAGCATCGCGCTGCTGCTGCGGCTGGTGGGGGTTCTGCTGATCCTGGATGGCGTGCTGACCCTGCTGGGCTTCGGGCGGCGCGGGCTGATCGGGGGCGCCGGCATCGGGGCGGTGCTGATCGGGCTGGTCCTGCTGATCTGGCCCGAGGGCACGGCGCGGCTGGCGTTCTTCCTGCTGGGGGCCTGGGCGCTGATCATCGGGATCGGATCGCTGATGTCGCTGGGGCGGATGCACCCGCGCGACCCCGAGCGGACGACCGTGCGCAATTCGGGGCTGGTGGCGCTGGTCATCGGGCTGGGGCTGATCTTCTGGCCCGGCAGCGGCGTGGTCGCCCTGGGCTGGGCCATCGCCTTTTCCGCGCTGGCCTTCGCGGCGGTCATGCTGTTCATGGCGGCCCGGTTCAAGCGCGCGGGCGACCGGGTGTCGATGCGCGTGGTCAACAAGTAGTCGCCGCGCGACGCGCACAGGCCGGGCAACGCCCGGCCTGACGCCTGGATGACGGCCGCAGCGCGGCCCGAAGACGGGCGTTGCGGCCTGACCGGCCTCAGCGGTTCAGATCGACGGGGATCTCGAGCGCGATTTCGCCGGCCTTTTCAAACACCAGCGTCACCGGAACCGTCGCGCCCTGTTCGAAAGGCTGCGCCAGCCCCATGAACATCACGTGGTCGCCGCCGCGTTCGAGCCTGTGGCTCTGGCCCGCGGGCAGGGCAAAGCCCTCTTCGACATGCACCATCTGGGCCACGCCCTGTTCGTTGATCTCATGGGTGTGCAGTTCGACCCGCGCGGCCGCGTCGGATTTGGCGGAGATCAGGCGGTCGTCGGTCTCGCCTTCGTTGACGATCACCATGAAGGCGGCGCCGGCCTTGGCGTTCTTGCCGGACGACCGGGCATAGGCGTCCTGGATGGCGATTGCGCCTTCGGCCAGAGCGGTGCCGGCGAGGCAGAGGGTTGCGGCGGCGGCGAGCAGGGTGGATTTGAGCGGCATCGTGCCTCTCCTTTTCGAGTAACTGTCTGTTTTGGTTTGGGTTTCGGAGTCAGACAGTCGCAGGAGGAGCGCGGGCGGGATGTTGCGGGCGCGGCGGCGCGATCAGGCTGTCGGCGTTGCGCAGCGGTGCGGGCAAGGCGGCCAGCGGCGCGGCGGGCACGGGTGCGGCCACCGGCAGCACCGCGCCCAGCAGGGTCAGGGCATGGTCGGGGCAGTAATGCGGCGGCTGCGCGGGCTGGCCGTTTTCGTCCATGTAGAGGACGACCGGGCCGGTGCCGGTGCAGATCTCCATCTGGCCGACGGCGGCGTTCATTCCGCGCGACTGGGCGAACCCCTGCCCGGTCAGCGCCAGGACGGCCACCAGCGCAAGCGCCAGATATCTGCGGAAGATCTCGGTCATGCTGTGCCTTGCATAGCCCCGGCCCGGCCTGCGCTTCAAGCGCAAAGACGGGCCTGCGACAGCAAGGCCGCAGCGCCGGCGAAGATCGTCGCCGGGTCAGCGATCCGACTTGAAGCGCGGGTCCGGTTCGGCGGTGAAATTGGTGTGCAGGCGGTTGACCCGCCGTTGGATCCGGGCGCATCTGCGGAACATGTCGTAGACGGCAGCGAGGAATATGTTGCCACGGTAACGGCGTCTGTAGGGCATGGGAAAACTCACGAACTCAATAAACTCGCCTGCACCCTAGGCCAGGGGCGTGATCCCGTATGTGACCCGTTTCACGCCCGCCGCGAGGCGACCCGCCCATCGGCGGAAATCCGCCATGGCGCGCAACGCCGGGTCACGCGGCGTCCCATGCCACCGGCATGGCCAGCGGGCCGCGAAAAGCCCAGCCGCCGAATTCCACCTCTTGCGTCAGGCGCAGCCCCGGCAGGCGGTCGAAGATCATCGGCAGCGCCACGTCGGCGATCAGGCAGCGCGCGGCCCAGGCCCCGGCGCAGAAATGCGGACCGGCGCCGAAGGCGATCGAGGCGGCGGTGTCCTGGGTGATGTCGAACTCGTCGGGCCGGGCGAACACGCTCTCGTCCCGGTTGCCGGAGCCGAACATGAAGAACACGCGATCCTCGGGTTCGAGCGTGACCCCATGCAGGTCGTAGCGCCGCGCCACCCTGCGCGGCGACATGCCGATGGGCGAGATCCAGCGGGCGTATTCGTCGAAGGCGTCGAGCCAGGTCGCCGTGCCGCCGGTGATCAGCCGCAACTGTTCGGGATGGGTCAGCAGCGCCCAGACCAGGCCCGCGATCACGTCGCGCGGTTCGTTCTGGCCGCCTGAGATCGCCAGTTTGACATTGGCCCGGTACTGCGCCGGGCTGAGGCCTGCCTGCAGCTGGACCGAGAGCATGGAATGGTCCGGATCGGCGGTGAGCACCGGCACCATGTCGTCGATGTAGCGGTCGATGGCGGCGGTGCAGTCGTGGCAGCGGGCCTCGACCTCGGGATCGCCCGCGTAGTTGGCGCAGCCGTCGATCATGCCCTGGCTGACGCGATCCATCTCCTGCCAGGTGATGTTGGTCAGCCCGGTGATGATCTTGAGCGCCTCGCCCGAGATCCGCATGGCGATGTCGCGCACCATGTCGGCCCTGCCCTGCGGGCGCAGCTCGTCGAGAATCCCGGTGGTGAACGCCTCGAACGCGGCCTTCCATACGGTCTTGACGGTGCGCGGGGACAGCGCCGGGAACACCGCCTTGCGCTCGGACATGTGCGCGTCGCCGTCCTTGCGCATCATGTTCTGCCCCATGAGGATGGTCATCAGGCCCTGCGGCTGGTCGGAGGAGAACACCTCGATCTTCTTTTCGTTCTCGAAGATGTCGTCGCGCCGGGTGATCAGGGTGGCGCCCAGTTGCGGGACGTAGGCCACGGGACATTCGGCGCGCATGCGCTTGAGGTCGGGATAGGGATCCCGCCAGAACCGGCCGGGATCGATGGTGTAGACGGGGGCGTTGGACATGGGGCTTCACCGTGTGGCTGCGCCGACACGACACCACGGCACGCCCCGGCGCGTCAACGCGCACCCGCCTTTTTTTTGGTGCGCGCCCTGGTCCGGCGGGCGGACACGAAAAAACCCCGCACCGGAGTGCGGGGTCACGGGATTTTCCGAGGAACGCGCGATCAGGCCGAGGCCTGGGCCTTGGCGATCTCTTTCTTGACCTTGAGGGCATTCGCGGACAGGTCTTCGTCTTTGGCCTTGGCCAGGAACGCGTCCAGACCGCCGCGATGATCGACCGAGCGCAGGGCGGCCGAGGAGATGCGCAGCTTGATGCCGCGGCCCAGGGTTTCCGACTGCAGCGTGACGTCGTTCAGGTTGGGCAGAAAGCGGCGCTTGGTCTTGTTGTTGGCGTGGCTGACATTGTTGCCAGTCATCGGGCCTTTTCCGGTCAGTTCGCATCGGCGCGACATGGTTTCTTCCTTTGTTTCTGGAGGCCGGGCCAGGGCCCGCGGCCAAATCACAAGGGGCGCAACCCGAAGTCGCGCCCGAAAACTGGTTGGATGCGTTTAGTGGGAATCGCGTGGAGGGTCAAGACGGGTGGCGCGGAATCTTTGGCCCCGCGCGGGGCGCCGGACTGGCCCGTGGCGGGCCGTGCCTTCCCCCACCGGCGGCAGGCCGCCTGACGGGCCGCGGGACGGGAGTATTTGGGGCAAGATGAAGCGGGGATCAGGGCTGTGACAGGGCGGCCAGCATGCGGTCGGCGGCGGCGGCGGGGCTGAGCCGGCCCTGCGACACCTCGGCGTCGAGACGGGCCATTTCGGCGCGGGCCTCGGCGGTGTCGAGGCGGGCGAGAAGCGCGTGGCGCACCTCCTGGTCAAACCAGTAACGGGCCTGGGCGGCGCGGTTGGTATCCCAGTGGCCGTTCTCCTTGCGCCACTGCACCAGCGCCTGCATTTCCTCCCACGCCTCGCGCAGGCCCTGCCGTTCGACCGCCGAGACCGGCAGGGCCTTGGGGAAGCCCTGCGGATCCTGCGGGCGTTTGCGCAGGAGGCGCAGCGCCCCGGCATAGTCGGCACAGGTGCGGGTGGCGGCGGGTTTGAGATCGCCGTCGGCCTTGTTGACCAGGATCAGGTCGGCCATTTCCATGATGCCGCGCTTGACGCCCTGCAGCTCGTCGCCGCCGGCGGGGGCGATCAGCAGCAGGAAGAGGTCGGACATCTCGGAGACCACGGTTTCGGACTGCCCGACGCCCACCGTCTCGATCAGGATGACGTCGAAGCCGGCGGCCTCGCACAGCGCCACGGCCTCGCGGGTGCGGCGGGCGACCCCGCCCAGATGGGTCTGGCTGGGCGACGGGCGGATGAAGGCGTTGCCGTCGCGGCTCAGGCGTTCCATCCGGGTCTTGTCGCCCAGGATCGAGCCGCCGGAGCGGGCCGAGCTGGGATCGACCGCCAGGACCGCGACGCGCAGCCCCTGCCCGGTCAGCATCAGGCCGAAATTCTCGATGAAGGTGGACTTGCCGACGCCGGGGGTGCCGGACAGGCCGATGCGCAGCGCCTGCCGGCCGGCGCGCGCCAGGCAGTCGAGCAGGTCGGCGGCCTGCGCCCGGTGATCGGCGCGGCGGCTTTCGACCAGGGTGATCGCGCGCGCCAGGGCGCGGCGGTCGCCGTTCAGGATCTTGTCGGCAAGCTCTGCGATGGTCATCGGCGGATCCTTCGTCGAAATTTGCCCTAGATGAAGGAGATGGGCGGGGTTTGTCCAGTGCCGCCGCGCGCGGGATTTGACGCAGGCGTTCTGGACCTCGGACAAGGCTTTGGCGATAAGGCGGCATGACCCGGTTGCCGATAGATGAGGCCCTGCCCGACCTGATCGCCGCGCTGCGCGCGCGCGGCCGCGCCGTGTTGCAGGCCCCGCCCGGCGCCGGCAAGACCACGCGCGTGCCGCTGGCGATGCTCGACGCCGAGCTGTGCGACGGGCGGATCGTGATGCTGGAACCGCGGCGTCTGGCCGCGCGCGCCGCCGCCGAGCGCATGGCCGAGACGCTGGGCGAACGCGCGGGCCAGACCGTCGGCTATCGCGTGCGGGGCGAGGCGAAAGTGTCGAAATCCACCCGGATCGAGGTGGTGACCGAGGGCATCCTGACCCGGATGCTGCAATCCGACCCCGACCTGCCCGGCGTGGGCGCGGTGATCTTCGACGAATTCCACGAACGCTCTCTGAACGCCGATCTGGGGCTGGCCCTGTGCCTCGAGGTCGCCGGTGCGCTGCGCGACGACCTGATCCTGCTGGCGATGTCGGCCACGCTGGATGCCGATCCGGTGGCCCGGTTGATGGACGCGCCGCTGGTGACGTCCGAGGGGCGCAGTTTTCCGGTTGAGACCCGCTGGCTGGACCGCCCGCTTGGCCCGCAGGTGCGGCGGCTGGAGGCGTTGGTCGATCTGGTGGTTCAGGCCGAGCGCGAGACCCGCGCCATCGGCGGCGGCATTCTGGTGTTCCTGCCCGGCGAGGGCGAAATCCGTCGGACCGAGGCCGCGCTGGCCGGGCGGCTGCCCGAGGATTTCGCGATCCGGCCGCTGTTCGGCGCCCTGCCCTTTGCCGCCCAGCGCGCCGCCCTTGCGCCAGCCGAGACCGGGCGCAAGGTGGTGCTGGCCACCTCGATCGCCGAGACCTCGCTGACCATTCCGGACATCCGGGTGGTGGTGGATATGGGCCAGGCCCGCCGCGCGCGGTTCGATCCGGGGTCGGGCATGTCGCGGCTGGTGACCGAGCGCGTCACCCGTGCCGAGGCGACCCAGCGCGCGGGCCGCGCGGGCCGCGTGGCCGAAGGGCTGTGCTATCGCCTGTGGTCAAAGGGTGAGGACGGCGCCCTGCCCGCCTTTCCGCCCGCCGAGATCGAAGCCGCCGACCTGACCGGCCTTGCGCTGGAACTGGCCCTGTGGGGGGCCGAGCCGCAGGATCTGGCCTTTCTGACCCCCCCGCCCGAGGGGGCGCTGGCCGAGGCGCGCGCGCTGCTGCGGATGCTGGGCGGGCTGGACGGCAAGGGGCGGATCACCGACCATGGCCGCGCGCTGGCTGGCCTTCCGCTGCACCCGCGGCTGGGGCACATGCTGGTCACGGCCGGCGCGCAGGCCGCCCCGCTGGCCGCGCTGATGGCCGAGCGCGACCCGCTGAAGGGTGCGCCGGTGGACCTGTCGCTGCGGCTGGAGGCGCTGCGCGATCTGCGCGCCTATCAGCGCAATCGGGTCTGGCCCGCCAATCCCGGCGTTCTGGACCGGATCCGGTCCGAGGCGAAACGGCTGCGTGGCCAGATCAAGACCGATGGCGATCCGCTGAGCCCGGCGGCGATGGCCGCGCTGGCCTATCCCGACCGGATCGGGCAGCGGCGCAGGGGCGACGCGCCACGCCATGTGCTGTCGGGCGGCAAGGGCGTGGTGATGGACCCCGGCGACCCGCTGGCCGCGGCGCCGTATCTGGTGGCCATCGACACAGACGGCAACCCGCGCGAGGCCCGGCTGCGCATGGCCGCGCAGATCGCCGAGGGCGAAATCCGCGCGCTGTTCGCCGACCAGATCGCATGGGTCGAGACCTGCGCCTGGTCGAAACGCGAACGCCGGGTGGTGGCCCGGCGGCAGGAACGGTTCGGCGCGCTGGTGCTCGATGACCGCATCTGGAAGGACGTGCCCGACGCGGCCGTGGCCCGCGCGATGCTGGACGGCGTACGCGATCTGGGCCTGCGTCTTGAGGGCAAGGCCGCCCGACTGGCCGCTCGGGTCGAGCTGGTGCGGGCGGCGGGCGTCGATCTGCCCGATTTCTCGGAAAGCGGGCTGATGGCGGCGCTTGACGACTGGCTGCTGCCGATGCTGTCGGGGGTGAAATCGGCGGAGGACTGGAAACGGTTCGACCTGCTGCCCGCCCTGCAGGCGCGGCTGGGCTGGGAGCAGATGCAGGAGCTGGACCGTCGCGCCCCCCCGGCCTTCGTCACGCCGCTGGGGCGCAAGGTGGCGATCGATTACGGCAAGGCGGTGCCCGAGATCTCCGTGCGGCTGCAGGAGATGTTCGGGGTCACGCGGCACCCGGTGGTGGGCGGCGAGCCGCTGAAGATCACCCTGCTGTCGCCGGCGCAGCGGCCGATCCAGATCACCCGCGATCTGCCGGGATTCTGGGCCGGATCCTATGCGGAGGTGCGCAAGGACATGCGCGCGCAATATCCCAAGCACCCCTGGCCGGAAGATCCGACCCAGGCCGATCCGACCTTGCGGACCAAGCGGCGGGGATGATGCGGGGGCGCTGCCCCCGTCGCGCTGCGCGCGACTCCCCCGGGATATTTTCAGCCAGATGAAGAGCGGATCATGTCGGCGGCCTTTTCCGCGATCATGATGACCGGGGAAGCGGTGTTGCCGGAGGTGATTTTCGGCATGATCGAGGCGTCGATCACGCGCAGGCCGTCGAAGCCGCGCAGTTTGAGTTGCGGCGTCACCACCGCCATCGGGTCGGTGCCCATCTTGCAGGTGCCGACGGGGTGGAAGATGGTGGTGGCGATGTTGCCCGCCTCTGCCAGAAGCTCGGCATCGGAGCGGATCGCGGGGCCGGGCAGGAACTCCTGTGGACCGTAGGGTGTCAGTGCCCTGGCGGTCATGATCCGGCGGGCCTGCTTGATGGCGGCGACGGCGACCTGCTGGTCGCGCGGGGCGCTGAGGTAGTTCAGGCGGATCTCGGGCTGCGGGTCGGCGGCGTTCCGGGTGATGTGGCAATCGCCCACGCTTTCGGGGCGCAGGTTGCAGACCGAAACGGTGATGGCCGGGAACGGGTGCAGGGGGTCGCCGAGCCGGTCGGTCGAGAGGGGCTGGACGTGGTATTCCAGATCCGGCGTGGCGAGCGACGGATCGGATTTGGTGAACAGGCCAAACTGGCTGGGCGCCATCGACAGCGGGCCGGACCGGGTGAGCGCGTATCTGAGCGCGATGCCGATGCGGCCGGTCAGGGAGTTGGCCTTTTCGTTGAGCGTCTCGGTGCCGGAGACCTTGAAGACGGTGCGGATCTGCAGGTGGTCCTGGAGGTTCTCGCCGACGCCGGGCAGGTCGTGGACCGGGGTGATGCCGAGGGCGCTGAGGCGGTCGGGCTGGCCGATGCCGGAAAGCTCCAGCAGCTTGGGGGAGTTGATCGAGCCGGCGGCCAGCAGCACTTCGGCGCGGGCGGTGGCGGTCAGGGGCCGGCCCTTGTGGCGGAAGGCGACGCCGGTCGCGCGCCTGCCGTCGAGGATCAGCCGGTCGGTCATGGCGTGGGTCAGCACCCGCAGGTTGGGGCGTTTCAGCGCCGGGCGCAGGAAGGCCTTGGTGGTGTTCCAGCGGACGCCGTTTCTCTGGTTCACCTCGAAGAAGCCGGAGCCTTCGTTGGTGCCGGTGTTGAAGTCGTCGGTGGGCAGGTAGCCGAACTCGCGGGCGGCCTCCTGAAAGGCGCGCAGGATGTCCCAGCTGAGGCGCTGGGTCGTCACCTTCCACTCGCCCCCTGCCCCGTGCAGTTCGGTTTCGCCGCCGTGATGATCCTCGGAGCGGCGGAAATAGGGCAGCACGTCGTCCCAGCCCCAGCCGGTATTGCCCATCTGCCGCCAGCCGTCGTAGTCGGCGGCCTGGCCGCGCATGTAGATCATGCCGTTGATCGAGGTGCAGCCGCCCAGCACCTTGCCGCGCGGATAGACGAGGCTGCGGCCGTTGAGGCCGGGTTCGGCGGCGGTCCGCATCATCCAGTCCACGCGGGGGTTGCCGATGCAGTAGAGATAGCCGACCGGAATCTGGACCCAGTGGTAGCGGTCGCTGCCGCCGGCCTCGAGCAGCAGGACGCGGGTGGCCGGGTCGGCGCTCAGCCGGTTGGCCAGCACGCATCCGGCGGTGCCGCCGCCGACGATGATGTAGTCGTAATCGCCTTCGAGTGCCTGGGTCATCCCGCTCCCCTCCTTGGCCCCTCAGCTTGCCGATCGGGGCGGCGGTTGCAATGGGGCGCATGGGATCGGGCGCATCGGCGGTCAGGCCGAGGCGAGGAAGCGTTCGCTGACGCTCCAGAGCCGTTCGGCGCTTTCGTCGCTGCAGGCATGGGCGTTGACGCCGAGATAGCGCGCGGTGGGGCTGTCGGGGTCGGTCGGGGCGGCGATGTCGCAATCCTCGCAATAGACGCCGGGCTTGCCGGCCAGCCTGGGCGAGGTCGCGGCCCAGAGCGTGGTGGAACAGCCCTGTTCGGGTGTCTTGAAGCCCTGTCTGGCCAGTTCCGAGGGTTGGCCATCCGCGTCCAGCCAGCCCAGCGCGATCATCTCTTCCTGCGGCAGGTACCGCTGCAGCGGCGTGAAGATGCCGCCGGGGTGGACCGAAAAGGCCAGGCCGCCGCTGTCCTTCAGCCGCCGGGACAGGGCGTTGGCGAACAGCGCGTTGGCGGTCTTGGCCTGCCCGTAAGCCTGCCATTTGTCGTAGGGCGTCGTTTCATAGTTGATGTCGTCCCAGAGAATGTCGGAAATCTTGTGGCCGGTCGAGGACAGCGCGACGACGCGCGCGCCTTCGGTGGCTTGCAGCAGCGGCATCAGTTGCGTGGTCAGGGCGAAATGGCCCATGTGGTTGACGCCGAACTGGGATTCCCAGCCCGGGCCGACGCGGGCCTCGGGGCAGGCCATGATCCCGGCATTGTTGATCAGAAGGTCGAGCCGGGTCAGGGTTGCGCGCATCTCGTCCGCGAAGCTCCGGACCGAGCCGGGATCGGCCAGGTCCATCGGCACGGTGGAGATGTCGCCCGGAACGTCTGCCAGCGTCTGTTTCGCCTTTTCGGGCGAGCGCACCGGGACGATCACCGACGCCCCCTTGGCGGCCAAGGCGCGCACGGTTTCGAGCCCCAGGCCGCTGTAGCCGCCGGTGACGATGGCCGTGTTGCCGGAAAGGTCGATATCGGCGAGCACCTCGGCGCCGGTGCTTTTGGCGCCGAAACCGGATTGCGTCGGGATCTGATCGGCGGCGGACATGGGCGGGCTCCTGTGGCGGTGGGGGTGCCATGCAAGGCTACGACCCGGGGCTTGGCATGGAAAGCCGGTCGCGCGGATCGGGGCGGAGAGTTGCCGAGCGCCGCCCGGTCACTGGTTCCAGTCGGCATGGGTCTTGCCCGGTCGGTCGGTGCGTTCGAACCCGTGATGGCCGAACAGGTCGCGCTGGGCCTGGATCAGGTTGGCGGTGCCGGTGGCCTGGCGGAGGCTGTCATACCAGGCAAGCGCGGCGGACAGGGCCGGGACCGGCAGGCCGGCGGTGATCGCCCGCGCCACGGTTTCGCGCAGGCCGGGCAGCGCGGGGCCGAGCAGGCCGGGAATGGCGGGGGCCAGAAAGACCGGGCGTTCGGGCGTGGCCCGCAGGGCGGGGGCGAGATCGTCGAGCAGCGACGAGCGGATGATGCAGCCCGCCCGCCAGATCTCGGCGATGCGGGCGAGGTCGAGCGACCAGCCGTATTCGGCCGAGGCGGCGCGCAGGATCTCGAACCCCTGCAGATGGGCCAGCAGGCGGCCGGCGAACAGCGCCCGGGCCAGAATGTCGGGATCGGGAACCGGGGCGGGACCGGCCGCAGGCGGCAGTTGCGTGGCGGCGGCCAGACGGGCGGGTTTGGCGGCGGACCAGGCGCGGGCGCCGACCGCGGCCTCGATGGCCGAGGCGGACTGGCCCAGCCTCAGCGCCTCGATCACCGTCCAGCGCCCGGTGCCCTTCTGGCCTGCCTGATCGCGGATCATGTCCACCATCGGCCGGCCCGAGTCCGGGTCGGTGGTCTGCAGGACGCGGGCGGTGGTCTCGACGAGGAACGAGGCGAGCGGGCCGGTTTCCCACCCGCCGAACAGCGCGCCGATGCGGGGGGCGTCCCACCCGGCCCCGTCCCGCAGCAGCCCGTAGATTTCGGCAATCATCTGCATGTCGGCATATTCGATGCCGTTGTGCACGGTCTTGACGAAATGCCCGGCACCGTTCGGGCCGAGATGCGCCACGCAGGGATCGCCGCGGAACCGGGCCGCGATGGGTTCGAGCACGGGGCGGAGGTGCCGCCAGCTGTGGTCCGAGCCGCCCACCATCATCGACGGGCCGTGGCGCGCGCCGTCCTCGCCCCCCGACACGCCCATGCCGACGAAATGCAGCCCGGTGCCGGCGAAGGCGGCGCAGCGGCGGCGGGTGTCGTGGAAATCCGCGTTGCCGGCGTCGATCAGCGTGTCGCCGGGCGTCAGGAGGGGCCGAAACCGGTCGATCATGGCGTCCACGGGATCGCCCGACGGGATCATCAGCAGGATCACGCGCGGCGGTTCCAGCGCCTGCACGAATTCCGCAAGGGTCTCGAAGCCGGCGATTTCGCTGCGCAGCGGTCCGGCCCTGTCGAGGAACGGCGCGATCCAGTCGGTTTCCCGGTTCGTGACCGCCACGCCGACACCGTGTTCGGCGAAATTCAGCGCAAGCGCGCTGCCCATGGTGCCCAGGCCGTAGATGCCGATTTGCGCCGTGCCCATATCTTCCCTGCCCATTGCCGTGCGGGCAGGATGCGTCAGGTTGACGGGCGCTGCAAGTCGGGCATTTCCGATCACTTTCTCGAAGAATCGGTTGAAATTGCTGCGCCCGAGACTATAAATCGGTCAATTTGGCACATGCCACGCAGAGAGACGGACATTCCGATGGCGGCGACGCTGCGCAAGTTCTGGGAAGAGGTCGCAAGGCCGCTTTTCCTGCGCCCCAAGCAGGTGCAGTGCGCGGCCCTGTGCCTGCGACCGGAAGGCGGCCGCGAGCATGTCCTGCTGATCACCAGCCGCGACACCGGGCGGTGGATCATCCCCAAGGGCTGGCCGATCGACGGGTTGGACGGGCCCGAAACCGCGCTCCGGGAAGCCTGGGAAGAGGCCGGGGTGCGCGGCGCGGCGCTCGACCGCGGGCCGTTCGGGGCGTTCACCTATGACAAGGTGCTCAAGGACGGGTCGGTTCTCCCGGTCCTGACCAATGTCTATCTCGTCCACGTCCACGAACTGGCCGACGACTATCCGGAGGCGGACGAGCGCGAAAGGGTCTGGGTCTCGCCGGACGAGGCCGCGCGGCGGGTGCGTGAGCCGGAATTGCAGGATCTGCTGCGAAAGCTCTGACCGGCGTCACGAGATCGTTGCGGCGTTCTGCTTGTCTCGGACGG
The DNA here is from genome assembly GCF_059613135.1 of Ruegeria sp. BHSB196. NCBI lineage: Bacteria > Pseudomonadati > Pseudomonadota > Alphaproteobacteria > Rhodobacterales > Roseobacteraceae > Ruegeria > Ruegeria sp. BHSB196. Next base: position 66,003 of record NZ_JBXWRY010000003.1, on the reverse strand, counting down.
TGCAACGCAGTAGCACGGCGGCTTGAACGCGAACACGGCCCCTGAACCGATGACTGGCACCCCGCCCGAGGCGCGCTGGAAGGCGCTGGATACCGATCTGCACCGCATCACGCGGGTCGAGCGGGCCGGCGTCTTTGTCGCGCGCCCCCTGGTCGGGCTGGGGATCGCGCTGGCCTTCGTGGTGCTGGCGGGGCTGGCTGCGGCGGTGTTCTTCGGTCAGCTGAGCGGCAGCCTGGTCGTGATCGCCGCGGCGGTGTTCGGCGCCTACATGGCCATCAATATCGGCGCCAACGACGTGGCCAACAACATGGGGCCGGCGGTGGGGGCCAACGCGCTGAGGATGGGCGTGGCGATCACCGTGGCCGCCGTGGCCGAAAGCGCCGGGGCGCTGCTGGCCGGGGGCGACGTGGTCGAGACCATTTCGCGGGACATCATCGATCCGGCCTCGGTCCGGGACGGGCAGGTGTTCATCTGGGCGATGCTGGCGGCGCTGATCGCGGCGGCGTTGTGGGTCAATGTCGCGACCTGGATCGGAGCGCCGGTCTCGACCACGCATTCGGTCGTGGGCGGGGTCATGGGGGCGGGCATCGCCGCCGCCGGGCTGGGCGCAGTGAACTGGGCCACGATGGGCGCGATCGCGGCGGGCTGGGTGATCGCACCGGTGTCCGGCGGCGTCATCGCCGCGGCGGTTCTGGCGCTGATCAAGGCCCGGATCCAGTACCGGGACGACAAGATCGCCGCCGCGCGGCGGTGGGTTCCGCTGCTGGTGGCGCTGATGGGGGGCGTCTTTGCCGCCTATCTGGCGGTCAAGGGTCTGAGTCAAGTCGTCACGGTCGCGCCGGGGACGGCGCTGCTGATCGGGCTGGTCTGCGGCGTGGTGCTGTGGGGTCTGACCGTGCCCTGGGTGCGGCGCAGGTCCGAGGGCATGGAGAACCGGACCCGGTCGCTGAAATCGCTGTTCGGGCTGCCGCTGGTCGTGGCCGCCACGCTGCTGAGCTTTGCGCATGGGGCCAACGACGTCGCAAACGCGGTGGGGCCGCTGGCCGGCATCGTGCATGCCGCCGAGTTCGGGAATTTCGCGGCGACAGTGCCGGTGCCGGTCTGGGTCATGGTGATCGGCGCCTTCGGGATCTCCTTTGGCCTGTTCCTGTTCGGCCCCAAGCTGATCCGCATGGTCGGCAGCCAGATCACCAAGCTGAACCCGATGCGGGCCTTCTGCGTGGCGCTGTCGGCGGCGGTCACGGTGCTGATCGCCAGCTGGCTGGGATTGCCGGTGAGTTCGACCCATGTCGCGGTGGGGGGCGTCTTTGGCGTCGGGTTCTACCGGGAATGGCACGGCGAGCGGCGGCGCAGGTCCGGTCAGATGCCTGAAACGCGCCTGGCACGCGAGGAGCGGCAGCGCCGCAAACTGGTGCGCCGCTCGCATTTCATGACCATCGTCGCGGCCTGGCTCATCACGGTTCCGGCGGCGGCGGCCATGTCGGCGGTGTTCTTCCGCCTGCTCTCCGCGCTGGGCTGAGTGCGGCCCCGGTCAGGCGGTGCGGATCCGGTCCGGAGAGAGCCCCGGCGCGCCCGCGCCCGCCTCGGTCGCCCTGCGGATCAGGTGCGCCGTCCGGGCGCAGATCGGCGCCGCGCGCCCGGTGCGTTCGGCCAGGCGCAGGATCTCGCCCTGCAGGCTGTCGATCTCGGTCGGCCGGCCGGCTTCGAGGTCGTAGGCCATCGACGTGCGGGCGCTGGGGTCGATCGTCAGCATCTGCGCCGCGATACGGGTGAACAGCGGCGTCGGCAGGCGCAGGATATGCGGCACCATCCACGCCGGCACCGGAGTCGTCGAGGCGACGGCGATCCCGGCGGCCTTGAGCACGTCCAGCGCCTCGGCCATCTGGTCGGCCATCAGCCGCCGCCACGCGCGGTCCAGCAGCTGTTCGCGCAGCGTCAGGCCGGACAGCGCGTTGAGCGCGTTGTTGAGGTTGATCAGCACCTTGCCCCATTGCACCGCCTCGATCCGGTCGCTTTCCGCGACCGGCAGGTGCGGGACCGAGAGCCGCCGCGCCAGATCGCCCGGACCCGCCGCGATCAGGATGTCGCCCGAGGTGGCGCGGTGCCAGGTCGCCGGGCCGGTCGGGACCACGTTGAAGGGCACCATCCCGGCGCGCACGTCCCGGTCGGCCAGCTCCGACCGCAGGGTTCGCGCATTCTCCATCCCGTTCTGCCACGACAGGACCGGCGCCGTGGCCGGGGCATGTGCCGCGATCAGCCGGGCCATTTCGGCGGTGGCGCCGGATTTCACGGTGACGAGGACGATCTCGGCGGCGGAGAGGCAGGACGGCTCTTCGGACAGGGCGAACCGGTCGGCCGGTATCGTCCGGCGCAGGCCCGAGAAATCCGTGACCGTCAGCCCGTGCCCTGCGATCTGCCCGAGGATGCGGGCGCGGCCCAGCAGGGTCACGTCATGTCCGCCGGCGGCCAGCAGCCCGCCGCAGAAACAGCCGATGCTGCCCGCGCCCGCGATGGTGATCTTCATGATGCGCCTCCCGCTTGGTCCGGCAAGGATGCCGCGGGGCACGCGGGTGGCGCAAGGCGCTTTGTCCCGGCCGGATCGGCGTCAGACCCCGAGGCACCAGCGCATGATCGCCTTCTGCGCGTGCAGGCGGTTTTCGGCCTCGTCGAAGATCACCGAATTGGGGCCGTCCATGACCTCGGAGGTCGCCTCTTCCTCGCGATGCGCCGGCAGGCAGTGCATGAACAGCGCGTCGGGCTTGGCATGGGCCATCAGCTCGGCATTGACCTGGTAGGGGCGCAGCAGGTTGTGGCGGCGCTCCTTGGCCGATTGCGCGTCGTGCATCGACACCCAGGTGTCGGCCACCACCAGATCCGCGCCCTCGACCGCCTTGAACGGGTCGCGCTCGATCACGATCTTCGCGCCCTTGCGGCGGGCATAGCCCATGAACTCGTCCTCCGGGTCGAACTGCTCGGGGCCGGTGAAGGTCAGGTCGAATCCGAACTGGCCCGCGGCGTGCAGGAACGAGGCGCAGACATTGTTGCCGTCGCCGGTCCAGACCACCTTCTTGCCCGCGATCGGGCCGCGGTGTTCCTCGTAGGTCAGCACGTCGGCCATGATCTGGCAGGGGTGGGTGCGGTCGGTCAGACCGTTGATCACCGGCACGTCGGCATATTCGGCCATCTCGGTCAGCACGGTCTCGTCGAAGGTGCGGATCATGATCATGTCCACGTAGCGCGACATCACGCGGGCGGTGTCGGCGATGGTTTCGCCGTGGCCCAGCTGCATGTCGCTGCCGGACAGCACCATGGTCTGCCCGCCCATCTGGCGCACGCCCACGTCGAAGGACACGCGCGTGCGGGTCGAGGGCTTTTCGAAGATCAGCGCCACCATGCGGCCCGCCAGCGGCTGGTCGTCGTCGGGTGCGGCCTTGGGACGGCCGAGCCGGGCCTGTTTCATCGCCCCGGCCTGGTCGATCATGGAGCGCAGCGCGGCGGCGTCGGTTTTGTGGATGTCGAGAAAGTGGTTCATGTCGGATCGCTTTTGGCTGTCGGTGGCCGGGGGCGCCGCCCCCGGACCCCCGGAGTATTTGGGGCAAGATGAAGATCAGGCGGAGGCGAGGCTGGCCTCGACCTGGGCGGCGGCCTTGTCGAGGCGGATCATGGCCTGGGCGATGTCGTCCTCGGTCAGCGTCAGGGGGGGCAGCAGGCGGATGACGTTGTCGGCGGCGGGGACGGTGATCACCAGGTTGTCATAGCCCGCCTGGACCACGTCGGCATTGGCGACCTTGCATTTGACGCCCAGCATCAGGCCGGTGCCGCGCACCTCGTCGAACACCTCGGGGTGGTCGGCGACGAGCCCTTCGAGTTTCTGGCGCAGGAGGCCCGCCTTGCGGTTGACGCCTTCGAGGAAGGCCGGGGTCGCGACCTGGTCGAGCACCGCGCAGCCCACCGCGCAGCCCAGCGGGTTGCCGCCATAGGTGGAGCCGTGGGTGCCCGCGGTCATGCCGCTGGCGGCCTCTTCGGTGGCCAGCACCGCGCCCAGCGGGAAGCCGCCGCCGATGCCCTTGGCCACCATCATGATGTCGGGCGTGACCCCGGCCCATTCATGGGCGAAGAGCCTGCCGGTGCGGCCGACGCCGCATTGCACCTCGTCGAGGATCAGCAGCAGGCCGTTGTCGTCGCAGATCCGGCGCAGGGCCTTCATGTCCGCGTCCGTCACCGGGCGGATGCCGCCCTCGCCCTGGATGGGCTCGATCAGGATCGCGGCGGTCCTGTCGGTCACGGCGTCGGTGACGGCCTGCAGATCGACGAAGGGCACATGCACGAAGCCGGGCAGCAGCGGGGCGAAGCCCCTGGTCATCTTTTCCGATCCGGCCGCGGCGATCCCGGCCGAGGAGCGGCCGTGAAAGGCGCCTTCGAAGGCGATGATTTCGATCCGGTCGGGCTGGCCCTTGTCGTGGAAGTGCTTGCGGGCCATCTTGACCGCGAGTTCACAGGATTCCGTGCCGGAATTGGTGAAAAAGACCGTGTCGGCAAAGGTGTGTTCCACCAGGCGGTCGGCCAGGGCCTGCTGCTGCGGGATCTGGTAGAGGTTCGAGACATGCCAGAGCGCATGCGCCTGTTCGGTCAGCGCGTTGACCAGCGCCGGATGGGCGTGGCCGAGCGCATTCACGGCGATGCCCGCGCCCAGATCGAGGAAACGTCGGCCGTCCGCCTCGGTCAGCCAGGCGCCTTCGCCCTTGACGAAGCTGAGCGGCGCGCGGTTGTAGGTCGGCAGAACGGACGGGATCATCGGATCATCCTTTTCGGTTGGTTGAGCCCAGACGAGCGATACACAGGACGGGGTGCTACAGTGGGCCGGGGTCGTCAACGGTTTTTGCGTGAGTGTGCGCGTATTCGAACGAAGCGCAAGGATCAAACGGGCCGGTTACGCGGTGATGCGTCGGCGTCGGAACGGAGCGATATGCGCGGGTTTGATCATCCCGGCATCCATAGCGCCCGGACAGGCGCCTGAAAACCCTCAAAATGCCGCGGCTCGTTTCTGCCGCCGGCGCCATGGAGGTTCCCATGCCATGCCGCGCCCTTTCCCCGCCCCTTCATCTTGCCCGAAATACTCCGGGGGAGTCGCCGTCAGGCGACGGGGGCAGCGCCCCCGTTTCCGCCGGGGGCCGCGCGTTTGCCGCTTGCCATTTCATCCCGACTGCCGCACGGCTTGTCGCATGTTTACGCCCAAGGCCCAGAACCCTGCCCTGGCGGCGGGGCTGATCGTTGCCGCCACCGCCTTCATCGCGGCCACCACCCTGCTGGCCAAGGCGCTGGGCACCGACGCCCTGGGGCCGGCGCTGCATCCGATGCAGATCAGCCACGGGCGGTTCCTGTTCGCCTGGGTGGTGATCGTCACGGCGGTCGCAGCCCTGCGACCGCCGCTGCAGCGGCCGCATTGGGGGCTGCATGTCGGGCGGACCAGCTTCGGCTGGGCGGGGGTGACGCTGATGTTCGCCTCGGTCGCCTTCATCCCGCTGGCCGACGCGACGGCAATTTCCTTTCTCAACCCCGTCTTCGCGATGGTGTTCGCGATCCCGCTGCTGGGCGAGCGAATCGGGCCGTGGCGCTGGCTGGCGGCGGCCATCGCCCTGACCGGGGCGCTGGTTCTGCTGCGGCCGACCCCGGCAAGCTTTCAGCCCGCCGCGCTGCTAGCGCTGGCCGCGGCGGTGGTGATCGGCATGGAACTCATCTTCATCAAGAAGCTGTCGGGGCGGGAGATCCCGATCCAGATCCTGCTGGTGAACAATTCGATGGGGCTGGTGATCGCGACGGTCGCGGTTCTGGCGGTCTGGCAGGCGCCGACGCCGGAGCAATGGGCAGCGCTGGCGGGCATCGGTCTGGCGATGGCCTGCGCGCAGATCTGTTTCGTCAACGGCATGGCGCGGGCCGATGCCTCGTTCGTGGCGCCGATCAGCTATGCGACGCTGATCTTCGCGGCGCTCTATGACCTGGCGATTTTCGACGTGGTCCCGGACGCGGTCAGCGTGACCGGCGCGGCCATCATCCTAGGCGGCGGCCTGCTGCTGGCCTGGCGCGAGGCAGGCGGCGCGCGGCCCCCGTCGAAACATCCGGACGGGATCGCAGAAAAAACGCCCGACTAGGGCCTGCCAGCGACGCCGATGTCGCATTCGCCCATGAACCGGCGGGGCAGACCGGCAATCTGACCGAAATTGGTTTGTTGAGTTTGCCGCATGCACGAGCGCCGCATCCCCGAATGGGTTCGCCACGCCCCTGCCCCCTCGATCCGCCAGTTCGGGATCCTCGCCGGGCTCGAAGCGGTGGTGCGCGGCATTCTGATCTCGGTCTTTCCGCTGATCATGTACCGGGCGCTGGAGGATGCGGCGCGGGTGTCGTTCGTGTATTTCCTGATCGGCCTCGTGTCGCTGTTCGCCGGGCTGATGGTGCCCTTTGCCGTGCGCTTCGTGCCGCGCCGCTGGGCCTACACGGCCGGATGCCTGCTCTACGTGGCCGGCGCGGCGCTGGCGATGCAGGGCAGCGCCGCGGCGGTGGTGGCGTCGCTGGCCTGCAACACGGTGGCGGCGGTGATCACCTTCATCTGCTTCAACGCCTATGTGCTGGACTATATCGACCGGATCGAGCTGGGCCGGTGCGAGACCAGCCGGATGTTCTACAGCGCGCTGGGATGGACCGTGGGACCGGTGGCCGGTGTGCTGCTGATGGAATACTGGCACCCGGCCCCCTTCGCCATCAGCGCCGTCGCGGCGCTGGTCATGCTGGCGGTCTTCTGGGCGATGCGGATGGGCAACGGCAAGCTCATCACCCGGGCGCGCGGCCCGATGAAGAATCCCCTCGCCTTCCTGCCGCGGTTTTTCGCGCAGCCGCGCCTGGTGGCGGGGTACCTGTTCGCGGTGATCCGGTCCTGCGGATGGTGGATCTATGTGGTCTATCTGCCGATCTTCGCGATTCAGAGCGGTCTGGGCGAACAGCTGGGCGGCATCCTGCTGTCCTTCACCAACGCGATGCTCTTCGCGGCGCCGCTGATCCTGCGCTGGATGCAGGGGCGGTCGCTGCGCGCGGCGGTGCGCACGGGGTTTGCCGCCTGCGGCGGCTGCTTCCTGGCCGCCGGCGTGCTGGCGGGCTGGCCGGTCGCGTCGGTGGCGGCGCTGGTGCTCGGGTCGCTCTGGCTGATCGTTCTGGACATCTGCGCGGGGCTGCCGTTTCTGATGGCGGTCAAGCCGTCGGAGCGCACCGAGATGTCGGCGATCTATTCGAGCTTTCGGGATGTGTCGGGCATCCTGACGCCCGGCCTGGCCTCGCTGGTGCTGCTGGCCGCGCCGGTGGCGGGCGTGTTCGCCGCCGGGGGTCTGGCGCTGTTCGGGGCCTGGACGGTCGCGGCGCGGCTGCACCCGCGCCTGGGACGCCCGCGCGGGCCGGTCGGCCCACGGCACCTGCGGGGCGCGGATGCCGCCTAGGACTTGAGCCGGTACCCGGTGCGCAGCATCTGCCAGGTCACCGCGCAAACCGCGAGCGTCGCCGCCGCGCAGATCGCCAGCCCCAGCGCCGGAGAGCTGTCGGACACGCCGATCATGCCATAGCGCAGCCCGTCGATCAGATAGAAGACGGGATTGGCATGGGACAGGCGGTTCAGGGCGGGCGGCAGCGCCTCGACCGAGTAGAAGGTGCCGGACAGGAAGGCCAGCGGGGTCACGATGAAATTGGTGATCGCCGCCATCTGGTCGAACTTGTTGGCGTAGATGCCGGCCAGGAGGCCCATCGCCCCCATGAAGGCCCCGCCCAGCAGCACGAAGAGCAGCGCCGTGACCGGGTGCGCCGGCGTCAGGCCGAGCCCCAGCGCCAGCGCGATCCCGACCGCCAGCGCGATCATCAGGCCGCGCGCCACCCCGCCGGCCAGATAGCCCAGCAGGATCTCGAGCGCCGAGAGCGGCGGCATCAGCGTATCGACGATGTTGCCCTGCACCTTGGAAATCACCATCGAGGACGAGGTGTTGGCAAAGGCATTCTGGATCACCGTCATCATCATGATGCCGGGCGCGAGGAAGGTCAGGAACGGCACCCCCATCACGTCCGGACGCCCCGGACCGATGGCGATGTTGAAGATCAGCAGGAACAGGCCCGCCGTGACCAGCGGCGCCAGCAGGGTCTGGGTCCAGACCGCCAGAAACCGCAGCACCTCGCGCTGGGCCAGCGTGTAGAGACCCATCCAGTTGACGGCGCCGAACCGATCCTGACTCTGATCGCTGATACCACGCATGTTTGCCCCCTCGGCCGATTCGAAGATGCCTTGTAACTCGGACCGCAGTGATTAGAATAGGGCGCTGATACGAATTCCGAAGGCGGCCGCAGAATGGGGGCCGCTTTCCCGCTTTTGAAAGGCTAGCCATGTCCTGGACTGACGAGCGTGTCGAATTGCTCAAGAAAATGTGGGGCGAGGGCCAGTCGGCCAGCCAGATCGCCAAGGAGCTGGGGGGTGTGACCCGCAATGCGGTGATCGGCAAGGTGCATCGCCTTGGCCTGTCCAACCGCAATGCCGGCGCTGCGGCGGCCAAGCCCGAGACCAAGGAAAAGCCGGCCCCGGCGCCCAAGGCCGAGGCCAAGCCCAAGCCCGCGCCCAAGACCGAACCGGCCCGCCCGGCCGCGGCCCCGACGGCCGAGGCCAAGCCGGCCGCACCGGTGCGCCGCCAGATCATCCCGGCCGGCCAGCCGCTGCCGCCGCAGCCTTCGGCCAACGAGATCAGCCCCGAGGCGCTGGCCAAGGTCAACGAGATCGAGAAGAAGGCCAAGAAGCTGTCGCTGATGGAACTGACCGAGCGCACCTGCAAGTGGCCGGTGGGCGACCCGGCGACCGAGGATTTCTGGTTCTGCGGCCTGCCGGTGGAGCCGGGCAAGCCCTATTGCGAGGCGCATGTGGGCGTCGCGTTCCAGCCGATGAGCGCGCGGCGCGACCGGCGGCGCTGAGCCGGAGCGGTGCGCCAGGATCCGACCGCGCTGGAGGACACCTGGCTGGCCCGGGCAAAACGCCTGCTGGCACTGGCCGATACCGGCCGGCACTATGCCGGCGATCCGTATGACCGCGCGCGGTACGACGAAATCTCCCAGATCGCCCGCGAGATGCTGGCCGATCTGGGACGGGTGCCGGTGTCGCGGATCGACGGGCTGGTCTCCGAACATGCCGCAGGCTATGCGACGCCGAGCCTCGACGTGCGCGGGGCGGTGATCCGCGGGGACCGGATTCTGCTGGTGCGCGAACGGACCGATGCGAAATGGGCGCTGCCGGGCGGGTTTGCCGACATCGGCCTGTCGCCTTCGGAAAACGCCGAGAACGAGATCCGGGAAGAAGCCGGCCTGAAGGTGCGGGCGCGGCACCTTTATGCGCTGCGTCACAAGGCCCGGCACCCCTACCCCGCGGATGCGCGGGATTTCTACAAGCTGTTCTTCCTGTGCGACGAGGACGGGCGCGACACGCCCCGACCGGGACCGGAGACCACCGAGGCCGGGTTCTTTTCGCTGGAGACCCTGCCGGACCTGTCCCTGGGGCGGGTGCTGCGCGCCGATATCGAGGCGGCATTCGAGGCCGCGTCAAGTGGCCGGACCGTGTTCGACTGACGGGCCGCGCCGGTCTTTCGACACAGGGCATCCGCGTACAACTCAGGCTGGCAATCCATGGGCCGGACCGTACCGCCGGAAGAGCGACCATGCACCGGCGTGGCACAATCCCGCGCACCTTCGGGCATTGTCCCCAATGATGGCGAAAATGTGGCAGAAAATTTGACAGGGCGCCGCCGATCCAGAAAGACTTAAAGTGTCAACAAGTTAACGAGTGTTTTGTTATGAGTCCGATTGAGAAGGTAAGAGCCCGTGCGGAGGCTCTGGAGCGGCTGGGCGTTCCCCAGCACGCAGGTCCGGGTGAAATCCGGGAAGCCTGGCGGCGGGTCGTTTTCGAATCCCATCCCGATCACGCAGGCGGCACCGATGCGGAGTTCGCCCGCGCCAAGGCCGCCTATGACCTGCTGCGCGAGGACGGGCTGGCCGGGTCGGCCCCGATCAAGCCGGCGCCGTCGCGGCTGGTCCCGCGCCGCCCCAAGGTGGCAACCCGGATCTCGCATCTGACTCGGGAGCAGAAATCGGATTGCCGGGCCGCGCTGGAGCTGGCCGGCACGCTCCGCGACGCGAACGAGCCGATGATCACCATCGGATTGTCGGACACCCAGTCCGCGCCGCTCCTGTCGCCGGAAGTGCTGGTCGATCACATTCCGCAGGCGATCAAATGCCAGGGGCGGAGCCTGACCTTCTACGTGCCTGCGCAGATCGAATCTGGGCTGAACCGGGTCGCGCTGCCGGCGTCGCCGCTGGATTGCGCACGCCAGCCGCAGCCGACGGTCCTGCGGGTTCAGTCCGCGATGTCGGGCACCGCCGAAATCGTGCTGCCCGACGAGATCCGGGCCTGGGCCTGCCCGGGGGCCAGGCGCGCGGTGATCCGGTTCATCGGCCAGCACGGCAGCCGGCTGGCGCTGGAAGATCTGCACTGACCGCCACCCGGATGCGGGCAGGCCGCGAAACGGAAAACCCGGGCAATAGTGCCCGGGCAGATACTCGTTACCAGGATTACTCGTTCAATTCTTGACCGGCGCCGCCGAGGTGAAGTTCGGGATCACGTTGGTCGAGGCGGCATCGGATTCGATCCCCGGCCAGTTGCCCTGGGCGAGGTTGATGTTGCCGGGAATGTCCTCTTCCCAGAAGCCCACCACGTTTTGGGTGATGTTGAGATAGAGCTTGTCATCGACGATGCGCCACAGGTTCGGGTTGCCGGGAACCTTGCCGCCCTTCGAGACGCCAAAGGCGCAATGCCCGTCATATTGCGGCGCATAGAATTCGGGATTCGCCAGGAACTTGTCGCGGTTCTCTTCGGTCGCGAAGGCCCAGGTCGCGCCGTTGTATTCGGCGGTGATGTCGGCCTTGCCCTTGACGCCTTCCGGCTGCGCCTCGCCCACCGCGGCCTGCGGCAGGTCGCGATAGGCGACCACGTCATAGCCCGAAACCGCAAAGCCGGTTCCGTCGATATATTGGGGGCCCGCATAGGCCGGAATGGCAAAGGCCGCGGCAGCGGCGAAGGCCAGAACAAATCGTTTCATCGCGAGGTTCCTTTTTCGGTTCGACTCATCAGGCGGAACCGGCGGGCGCCGGTCTGGAGATACATTAGGCATTTCGCGCGGGCGGCGAAGGGGGCCTCGCGCCTCTGTGACGGGCCACGAATTTTCGTGAACCAGAACCGGACAATGTTACAGATCCATTATCCGCCGGCGGGGTTGGACTCCGGCCCCGGCCATATTAGCTGTTGGCAGGACGGGCCACCGGCCCCTTCGCACGAGAAAGGCGCAGCATGAGCGATCAATCCACCTATACCCCGCCCGAGGTCTGGACCTGGGACAAGGAAAGCGGCGGTCAGTTCGCCAGCATCAACCGGCCCATCGCCGGGCCGACCCACGACAAGGAACTGCCCGTTGGCAAGCATCCGCTGCAGCTCTATTCGCTGGCCACCCCCAATGGCGTGAAGGTGACGGTCATGCTGGAGGAGTTGCTGGCGCTGGGGCACGCGGGGGCGGAATACGATGCCTGGCTGATCAATATCGGCGAGGGCGATCAGTTCGGCTCGGGGTTCGTCGAGATCAACCCGAATTCCAAGATCCCGGCGCTGCTGGACCGGTCGGGGGACGAACCGGTGCGGGTCTTTGAAAGCGCCTCGATCCTGTTCCACCTGGCCGAGAAGTTCGGCGCGTTCCTGCCCGCCTCGGGTCCGGCGCGGACCGAGGTGATGAACTGGGTGTTCTGGCAGATGGGCAGCGCGCCCTATCTGGGCGGCGGGTTCGGGCATTTCTACGCCTATGCGCCGGAGAAATGGGAATATCCGATCAACCGCTTCGCGATGGAGACCAAGCGGCAGCTGGACGTTCTGGACCGGGAACTGGCGGACAAGACCCATATCGCGGGAGAGGAATACTCGATCGCGGACATGGCGATCTGGCCCTGGTATGGGCAACTGGTTCTGGGGCGGCTCTATAGCGCCGGGGAGTTCCTGGACGTGACCAGCTACAAGAACGTGCTGCGCTGGGCCGAGATGATCGACGCCCGCCCGGCGGTGAGCCGTGGCCGCATGGTCAACCGCACGTTCGGCGAGCCGCAGTTCCAGCTGCGCGAACGGCATGACGCGTCGGATTTCGAGACCCGGACGCAGGACAAGCTGGAACCGGCCGCCGAATAGGGCCGGGTTTCGGTTATCTGAGAATCGGCGGTTTGTCGGGGTCGCGGCCCGGCGCCACGGGTGCCGGGCGTCGGGGCTCGGGCTGCGGCAGATCGAACTGCAGGCCGGTGCGCGCGAGTGTTTCGACCACCGGATCCTCGGGATCGAAGAACCCCACATCCATCGCCCCCGCCTCGACCCCCGAAAAGGTCAGCGCCTCGGACGCGGCCTTGGCCAGCGCGCTTTCGGCGCCGGTGATCGCGCCGACGAAGGCCAGCATGTGCCCGCGCCCGCCGCCTTCCTGAACGGTGCCCACCAGAAAGGCGGCCCGGGCCAGCCCGGCGGCGGTGGCCAGTTTGGTGTCGAGCGCGGCGATCAGCCGGTCGGGTAGACCCGCGGGCGCGGTAAGCTCGGTAAGTTTCGCCTGCACCTCGTCCGGTTCGTGGCGGAGCGTGTCGCCCAGCCAGGCCAGCGCCTCGGCCGGGATCAGGATCGACGACGGGGCCACGTCGAGATTCAGCCCCAGCCCGACGCCCTGCCCGCCCAGCATCGCCGCCAGCGCCCGGCCCGACAGGGCGGCATAGGGGGCGGGACGGTCGGCGAAGCGGGCCAGACGCTCCTCGCGGTCGAAGGCCAGCACGAAACGGCCGTCGGCCACGTCGAACAGCTCGGGCGAGAGGGTGTCGCCCCGCGCCTCTTCGGTCAGCAGCAGAAACAGCTCGGCATCGGCCAGACGCTCGTAGAACCGGAGCCGGGCGGCATCGTCCTCGGGCGCGGCCTGCATGGCGGCATGGGCCGTGTCGAGTGGCGTCGTTTCAGTCATTCAGAACCTCCTGCACCCGCGCGCGCAGGACCGGCAGCAACTCGGCCTCGAACCACGGGTTCTTCTTCAGCCAAGCCGTATTGCGCCAGGACGGATGAGGCAAGGCGAAGACCCGCGGCGCATGGTCCCGCCAGTTGCGCACGGTCTCGGTGACGGGGGTTCGGGCGTTCAGGTGATAGCGGTGCGCGTGCCCGCCCACGAGGACGGTCAGCGGCACCGCGCCCAGTTCGGCCATCACCCGGTCATGCCAGGTGCGGCGGCAGATCGGCGGCGGCGGCAGGTCGGCCTTGCGGGCGTCGTAGCCGGGAAAGCAGAAGGCCATCGGCACCACCGCCACGCGCGACAGGTCGTAGAACACCTTGGCGCCGATCCCCAGCCAGTCGCGCAGCCGGTCGCCGGAGGGGTCGGTGAAGGGCCGGCCCGACGCGTGCACCCGCGCGCCCGGCGCCTGACCCGCGATCAGGATCCGCGCGCCGGGGCGGAACCAGACCACCGGCCGCGGCCGATGCGCGGTGGCGGTGGCGGCGAACCGGTCGGCGCAGAGCCGGCAGCTTTTGATTTCCGCGGCGACGGACGTGTTCATGTCATCCCCTCAGGATCGATCCGGCTTGCGCCGGGGCGCTCCGCAATGCTAGCGGCAAGGTTCCGACTGTCCAGAAACGAAGGCTGGAAGCCGCGCAAACCGTTAACGATTTGGAAACAAAATCCCGCCCGAAGCGCCGGCCCGATAGCGGCCGGCCCGAGTCCCTGCGCCCACAGGTGCAAAGGAAACGCCCGGCCCGCATTGAAGATTTGTTTCACATTTCGACATAATGTGGCCAAGATCGAACGGTAACCGGCACCTTGTCCCAGAAAAACGATAACGACCGGTGTCCGGCAGCCGAAACCGCGACGTGGCAGCAGACCTGAGATGCTAGAATTCGAGAATGTCAGCAAGTCCTTCTGGACCGGCACCCAGCGCAAGGTGATCCTGGACCGGGTTTCGTTCCGGGTGGAGTTGGGCAAGTCGATGGGCATTCTGGCCCCGAACGGCACCGGCAAGACGACGCTGATCAACATGATGGCGGGTCTGGAGAAACCGGACGAGGGCGTGATCCGCCGCGACTGCAACATCTCGTTCCCGCTGGGCTTCATGGGTGGGGTGATCGGCCGGATCTCGGCGATGGAGAACGCCCGCTACATCGCCAAGATCTATGGCATGGACCCGGATTACGTCGAAGCCTACTGCCGCTGGCTCTGCGATCTGGGCGAGTATTTCGATCAGCCGCTGGGCACCTACTCGTCGGGGATGCGCGCCCGGTTCACATTCGCGTTGATGCTGGCGCTGGATTTCGACATGTACCTGATCGACGAGGGCATGCCCGCGACCACCGATGTGGAGTTCAACAAGAAGGCCGGCGCGATCCTGCAGGAGCGGCTGCGCACCACGACGATCGTGATCGTGTCGCACAGCCCGACGGTGCTGGAGAAATTCGCCCGGCAGGCGGCGGTCCTGATGGATGGGCAGCTCTACCATTTCGACTCCTTGGAAGAGGCAAAGCAGCTTTATGACTACCAGACCCAAGGCTAGAAAATACCGCATCCGCCGTGAGCCGGACCCCGCCGCGCCCGACGCGGGCGGGCACAGCGCGGATGCCGGCAAGCCCGATCCGGCCGAGCGCATCCGCCGCGCCATGGGGCAGCGCGACCCGGACACCCCGGCCGGCGCCGAGATCGAGGCGATCAAGCACGAGGGTCTGACCGGCCGCCAGCTGCGCATGGCGCGGAGACTGGCGCAGAAGCACAACCTGCCGGCCACCTCGGACTATGACGCGGTGCGGCTGCTGCGCCAGAAGGGGATCGACCCCACCCACCGCTCGAACGTGCTGGACCTGGTGGTGCCGAACAAGCCCCAGGACCAGGACGCGCCCCGCGACCGGGTGCAGTTGCCGCAGACCGTGGACACGCCGCGAAAATCCCTGCCGTCGATCGAGTTGAGCCCGTCGCAGCGGCGCGAAATGGAAATCGGCCGCATCCAGCGCGACATCGCCCGCAGGCGGCGGCGCAAGCTGTTCGGGCTGCTGGCGCGGCTGGCGGTGTTCGTTCTGCTGCCGACGGCGCTGGTGGGCGTCTATTTCTATCGCTACGCCACACCGATGTATTCCACCAAGTCGGAATTCGTGATCCTGCAGGCCGATGGCGCGCTGAGCAGCGTCGGCGGCCTGTTCGCGGGCACCCAATTCGCGACCAGCCAGGATTCGATCTCGGTCCAGTCCTTCCTGGAATCCAAGGAGGCGATGCTGCTGCTGGACCGCGACGCCGGGTTCAAGGCGGAATTCCAGCAACCCTGGATCGACCGGATTCAGCGGCTGGCCCCGGAGGCCAGCAACGAAGAAGCCTACAAGACCTACAAGCACATGGTGAAGCTGGGATACGACCCGACCGAGGGCGTGATCCGGATGGAGGTGATCGCCCCCGACCCGCTGGTGGCGACAGCGTTTTCCGAAAAGCTGATCTCTTATGCCGAGGACCGGGTGAACGACCTGTCGGAGAAGAAGCGCGAGGACCAGATGCGGGACGCGCGCGAAAGTTTCGAACTGGCCCAGCAGGAACGGCGCAAGGCGCAGGAGGCGCTGGTGCAGCTGCAGCAGCAGGGCGCGATCCTGGACCCCGAGGGCGTGATCGCCAGCCTGCGCGGACGGATCGACCAGGTCGAGGTGCAACTGCAGGAAAAGGAACTGCAGCTGGCCGCGCTGCTGGACAACGCGCGCCCGAACCAGGCCAAGGTCGAGGGGGTGGCAGGCGACATCGAACGGCTCAAGGCGGTGCTGGCCGGGCTCAATGCCGAGATGGTCGACGCCTCGGCCGGCGAGAATTCGCTGGCCCAGCTCAACGTGCGGATCCAGATGGCGCAGGCGGATCTGGTTTCGCGCGACATGATGCTGCAGACCGCGCTGCAGCAGATGGAAACCACGCGGGTCGAGGCCAACCGCCAGGTGCGGTACCTGACCGTCTTCGTGAACCCCGTGCCGAGCCAGGAGCCGAGCTATCCCCGCAAGTTCGAAAATACGATTTTGGCATTCCTGCTTTTTGCTGGTATCTACCTCATGATCTCGCTCACCGCGTCGATCCTTCGTGAACAGGTATCCTCGTAAGACTCATGAAACATGTGAAAATCGCCGATCTGACGGTCGGCAATGACCTCCCGCTCACCCTGATCGCGGGCCCCTGCCAGCTTGAATCGGCCGATCATGCGCAGATGATCGCCGGAACCATGAAGGACGCCTGCGACGCGGCCGGCGCGCAATACGTGTTCAAGGCATCCTATGACAAGGCCAACCGCACCTCGCTGAGCGGCAAGCGCGGCATGGGCATCGAGGCCGGGCTGAAGGTTCTCGACGACATCCGCAGGACGATGGGCATCCCGGTGCTGACCGATGTGCATACCGAGGCACAATGCGCGCAGGCGGCCGAGGCGGTAGACGTGCTGCAGATCCCGGCCTTCCTGTGCCGTCAGACCGACATGCTGCTGGCCGCCGGGGCGACGGGCAAGGCGGTCAACGTCAAGAAGGGGCAGTTCCTGGCCCCCTGGGAAATGCCCAATATCGTCGAAAAGATCGAAAGCACCGGCAACGAGAACATCCTGCTGACCGAGCGCGGCACCTCGTTCGGCTACAACACGCTGGTGGCCGACATGCGGTCGCTGCCGCAGATGGCGCAGACGGGATATCCCGTGGTGATGGACGCCACCCATTCGGTGCAGCAGCCGGGCGGGCGTGGCGGCTCGTCGGGCGGCCAGCGGGAGTTCGCTCCGGTCATGGCGCGTGCGGCGGTGGCGCTGGGGGTGGGCGCGGTGTTCATCGAGACCCATCAGGATCCCGACAACGCGCCTTCGGACGGGCCGAACATGATCCCGCTGGACCAGATGCCCCGGCTGATCGACACATTGATGCGCTTCGATGCGCTGGCCAAGGCGAATCCCATTCAGATTTAACCATTGAGACCTGTTATGACCAAACCGATCCCCGACGTGACCCCGAACACCTGGAGCTTTCTGCGCGATCCGATGATCAAGCCGACCGGCTTTCGCGAATACGACGCGCGCTGGAAATACCCCGAAGAGATCAACCTGCCGGGCATGACCGCCCTTGGCCTCGGACTCGGCACCCAGATGCAGCGGCGCGGGATCGCGCCGGTGATCGCGGTCGGCAACGACTATCGCGACTATTCGCTGGCGATCAAGAACGCGCTGGTCCTCGGGCTGATGCAGGCGGGCATCCAGGTCAGGGACATCGGCCCGGCGCTGAGTCCGATGGCCTATTTCGCGCAGTTCCATCTGGACGTGCCGGCGGTGGCGATGGTGACGGCCAGCCACAACCCCAATGGCTGGACCGGGGTCAAGATGGGCTTCGACCGCCCGCTGACCCACGGGCCGGATGAGATGGCCGAACTGCGCGACATCGTGCTGAACGGCGATTTCGAGACCCGGCCCGGCGGGTCCTATGAATTCGTCGAGGGCGTCAAGGAAGCCTATATCGACGATCTGGTGGGCGATTTCCGCATGTCGCGGCCGCTCAAGGTGGTCTGCGCCACGGGCAACGGAACCGCCTCGGCCTTCGCGCCGGAAATCTTCGAGCGCATCGGGGTCGAGGTGGTGCCCAGCCACACCCGGCTGGACTATACCTTCCCCCACTACAACCCCAATCCCGAGGCCATGGAGATGCTGCACGACATGGCCGCCACGGTGAAGGCGACCGGCGCCGACCTGGCGCTGGGCTTCGACGGCGACGGCGACCGCTGCGGCGTGGTCGATGACGAGGGCGAGGAGATCTTCGCCGACAAGGTGGGGGTGATCCTGGCCCGCGACCTGTCCCGGCTGCACCCCAACGCGACCTTCGTCGCGGATGTGAAATCCACCGGCCTCTTCGCGGCCGATCCGGAGCTGCAGAGAAACGGCGTGACGGCGGATTACTGGAAGACCGGCCACAGCCACATGAAGCGGCGCGTCAAGGAAATCGGCGCGCTGGCCGGGTTCGAGAAATCCGGCCACTACTTCCTGGCCGAGCCGATCGGGCGCGGCTATGACTGCGGGATGCGCGTGGCCGTCGAGATCTGCAAGCTGATGGACCGCAACCCGGACAAGAGCATGTCGGACCTGCGCAAGGCCCTGCCGAAAACCTGGTCGACCCCCACCATGTCGCCCTTTGCCGCCGATACCGAGAAATACGACATCCTCAAGCGTCTGGTGGACCGGCTGGTCGCCAAGCACGACGCCGGCGAACCGCTCGCCGGCCGGCCGATCAAGGAGGTCGTGACGGTGAACGGCGCGCGCGTGATCCTGGACAATGGCAGCTGGGGGCTGGTGCGGGCCTCGTCCAACACCCCCAACCTCGTGGTCGTCTGCGAAAGCAGCGAAAGCGAAGAGGAGATGCGCGCGATCTTTGCCGATATCGACGCGGTGATCCGTACCGAACCCGGCGTCGGAGACTACGACCAGACCATCTGAGAGCGGGAATTTGCCGGGCCTTTTGCGAGGCTCCGCCTCGCGCTCCGGGGTATTTTCGACCAGAAAGAAGCCGGATCGCGGCGCTGCTTCTTTCTGGTCCGAAATACCCCGGGGTGAATTGCCCGAAGGGCAAGAGGGGCAGCGCCCCTAATCCGCACCGAGCAGTTTCAGCAGACCTTTCCTGGCTTCGTCTTCCAGCCGGTCCTTGATCAGTTCCTCGATATCCTGATCCTCGGTCACCGGGGTGTCGAGCTCTTCGCTCAGTTTCCGGCGCAGCTTGTCTTTCGCCTGCGCCTCGATCTCGTCGATCTTCTTGTCCGTGGCGGCCTCGATCATCTGGCTCAGGTCGGGTCGGATCCGGGGGTCCGCCCAGGGGCCGACGATCCGAACGGGCACGGCCAGACCCTGGCCGGAATTGGCCCGCAGGGCGACCGGCGTGAACAGATAGTCGATGTCGCGGTTGCCCAGACCGATGCGCCCGTCGCCATCCGCGCGGAAATTGTCGAGCTGCATCAGCAGGTCGCGGTTGAAGAGATCGCCATCTGTGATCTCGAAACTTGCGGTCAGGCTGTTGAAGACGGTGGTCCCTCCGGTGCCGGTGCCGGTCTCCATCAGGCGGTCCAGGTCGAGGCCCGAGATCACGCCGCGCCCCATTTCGACACGCCCCGCCCCGCGGAGCGACCGCATGATCTGAGCCTCGGTCTGGCCGACGCCGAGGAATTCCAGTTCCCCGGCCGCCTCGCCCGACAGCCGTTCGATGTCGGCCAGGGCGGACAGGGCCTGTTCCACGTCGATGCCATCGGCGCGAATCCTGCCGCCGACCGACAGTCCGTTGCGGTTGTTGGCCACCAGTTCCCCGGTCAGGCGGCCTGAAAACAGCGTGACCGGGTTCATGTTCAGCACCGCGCGCGCCCGGTCGAGCGTGAGCGTCAGGCCGCTGGGGCCGAGGGTCAGGCCGGGCGTCGAAATCGACTCGGCGTCGAGGCGTATCGATCCGTTTGCAAGCGCCAGGGCCGAGGCATCGATGGGCGCGTCGGACCAGCCGGACGGTGCTTCCGGGCTTGTCAGTCCGGACCCGGCCGCGCCGGGCTGCGTGCCGGCCCCTGTTCCGGTCAGATCCAGATGGCCAGCGGTCAGCCGGGCGGTGACCTGGGGCGGATCGGAGATCATGATGTCGGCCTCGCCCGCGAGTCGATTGTGATCGAGCGCCGCGTCGAGGTCGCGCAGCGACAGGCGGCCGTTCCGGGTATAGGTCGCCTGAGCCCTGACATCGGCGGTCTGCCCCAGGCCGGGCGCAAGGGACAGGCCGGGTTGCCCCAATGCCGCCAGCATCCGGGCGGTGTCGGTCGTCCTGAAGCGGGCCGCGCCCGCGGCTTCCCCCGCGATATTGGCCGCGCCCGAAAAGGTGAGGTCTCCGCCCGGCGCGGTCAGGGTCATGTCCAGACCGGTATCCGCGCCCGAGGCGAAGGCGGGCAGGTCGGGAAGCGTCAGCGCGACGGCGATCTCGCCCTGTCGCGCCTGGACCTCCAGCGGGTCGGAGGGGGACGGCCACCGCGCCGACAGATCCACATGCGCAAGGTCGAACCGCGTCGTGCCCTCCTCGACATAGATCAGCCGCGCATTGGTGAGTTGCAGCTTGTCGAGCGTCACCTCCTGCTGCCGGCCCGCACCGTCCGAAGCCGCGGATGCGGGCGCGGACGCGGCGGCGGGCGGCGGTCCGAATTCCCAATTGCCGCGCCCGTCGGCGATTTCGAGGCGCAGGACCGGATCCTGCGCCACGATCTCGCGGATCCGGACCTGCCCCGACAGCAGCGGGGCGGCCTCGACGCCCACTGCCAGCGCGGCGGCGGACAGCATGGGGTCGGGTCCGGCCCAGGCGGCGTTGCCGAATGTCACGGGGCCGGTTTCGAACCCCAGAACCGGCCAGAGGGACAGGCGGACATCCCCCTCCAGCGTCAGCGTGCGCCCGGTCTGCGCGCGCACCTGATCGGCCAGGATCCGGCCCAGCTTGTCCCCCGGCATCAGCAGCAGCGCGCCGGCCACCAGGACCACCACCGCGATCAGGATGAACACGATCCGAATCAACCAGACCATTCCGCTGCTCCCTTTGTGTTCTGGTTCAGAACGGCATATGGCAACTGAGCCCTGCGCCGACAACATTTGCAAGGGGAAGCGTTCCCCACTATATGCGCGCGCATGAGCACGAACCCGCCAAACCTCCGCCCCGACCTGGCGCCCGCCGCCCGCATCGCCGACGCGCCCCGCGCGGGCCAGCCGACCATCGGCATGGTATCGCTGGGCTGCCCCAAGGCGCTGGTGGACAGCGAGCGCATCCTGACGCGGCTGCGCGCCGAAGGCTATGGCATCTCGCCCGACTATGCCGGGGCGGATGCGGTGATCGTGAACACCTGCGGGTTTCTCGACAGCGCCAAGGCCGAAAGCCTCGAGGCGATCGGCGAGGCGCTGGTGGAGAACGGCAAGGTGATCGTGACCGGCTGCCTGGGGGCCGAGCCGGATTACATCCGCGAGCACCATCCGCGCATTCTGGCCGTGACCGGCCCGCATCAGTACGAACAGGTGCTGGATGCGGTCCATGCCGCCGTGCCGCCCGACCCGAACCCCTTCGTCGATCTGCTGCCGGCCTCGGGGGTCAAGCTGACCCCGCGCCATTACAGCTATCTAAAGATTTCCGAAGGCTGCAATCACAAGTGCCGGTTCTGCATCATCCCCGACATGCGGGGACGTCTGGCCAGCCGCCCCGCCCATGCGGTGCTGCGCGAGGCTGAAAAGCTGGTGGAAAACGGCGTGCGCGAATTGCTGGTCATCTCGCAGGACACTTCGGCCTATGGGTTGGACCGCAAACATGACGAGAACCCGTGGAAGGACCGCGCGGTGCGCAGCCACATCACCGATCTGGCGCGCGAGCTGGGGCAGCTGGGGGCCTGGGTGCGGCTGCATTACGTCTATCCCTACCCGCATGTGCGCGATCTGATCCCGCTGATGGCGGAGGCGGGGTCGGGCGTGCTGCCCTATCTGGACATTCCGTTCCAGCACGCGCATCCGGACGTGCTGAAACGCATGGCGCGGCCGGCGGCGGCGGCGAAGACGCTGGACGAGATCGCCGCCTGGCGCGACATCTGCCCCGACATCACCCTGCGCTCGACCTTCATCGTCGGCTATCCGGGCGAGACCGAGGCCGAGTTCCAGACCCTGCTCGACTGGATGGACGAGGCGCAGCTGGATCGCGTCGGCTGCTTTCAGTACGAAAACGTGGACGGCGCGCGGTCGAACGCCCTGCCCGACCATGTGCCGGACGAGGTCAAGCAGGACCGGTGGGAGCGGTTCATGCAGAAGGCGCAGGCGATCTCGGAGGCGAAACTGGCGGCCAAGGTGGGCCGGACCATCGAAGTGATCGTCGACGAGGTGGACGCCGAGGCCGCCACCTGCCGCACCAAGGCCGACGCCCCCGAGATCGACGGGAACCTGTTCATCGACGAGGGCTTCGAGGGGTTGAAGCCGGGGGATGTCGTGGCGGTCGAGGTGGACGAGGCCGGGGAATATGATTTGTGGGGGCGGCTCAACACGCAATAGTTGAGTTTCCCTCGGTCATGTGCTTGATTTGCTGAAGGTTTCCCTTCAGTTTGAGACCATCAGTATGGCGACAAAGAAATTGAAAGTCTGGGTAACGCCGTTTCTGGCCGATCCCGCCAATGTAATATCAATAGGATACTCTGTTGATGGAAATTTGGACGACAGACTAAGCTTGTCAAGAAAGGCTAAATCGTCTCACGAAGCGGTTTGCCCGAATGAGGTGCCGAAGTACTTGTACTTCGATTTGCGGAACCTTGCAGAATCAAAAAAAGGCAATCTGCCGGATCTGTTTAGAATCGAGGACGGCCTTCCGATAATTTCGGAGAAACTGCACAAGCTGCTTCAGGATTTTGATCTTGGGACAACTCAGTTTTTCGAGGTACCGCTTTTTGAATTTGATGAAAAAACAAAAAGACCCGATGTTCTCTATCTCATGAACATCACGGAAAAGAAACCCGCGTTTGTTCCAGAGGAATCCGAAGGGTTTAGAAAGAAAATTCCAACAGCCAGCTCGTGGACCTCATACACTTTGAGTGACAAGTCAGCTGTTCGACAGAAAATTGCTGAAGTTGGTGTCGATCTTTGGGTTGATCCCTCAGTGCACCAAAGAGTTTATTTGTCAGATCGATTGGCTCAAGCGATCAAGCAGGCTGGAATAAAAGTTCGGTCGTTTCGGCTGCGACCGTGCAAGATTGTTCCCTAGGAAACTCGTCCTGGGTTTCACATCCATCAAGTCACCGACTTCGTGCACGCCTCTGACCGATCACACCAACCCCACCAGCACCACCACCCACGCCACCCCCGCCGCAACCGCGGTCAGGGCCACCGCGGCGCTGGCGGCGTCCTTGGCCTGGCCGGCGAGTTCGTGGTGGTCGGTCGAGGTGTGGTCCACCGCCCGCTCGATGGCGGTGTTGACCAGTTCGGCCACCAGCACCAGCAGCCCCAGGGCCAGGATCAGGGCGCGTTCGCCGGGGCTGAGCGGCAGTCCCAGCGCCAGCGCGGCCGAGACCAGATTGGCCCAGACCCAGGCGCGAAAGGAATACTCGCTGCGCCAGGTGGCGATCAGGCCCGACCAGCTCCACCGGGTCCGGTCCTTGAGATGTAACAGAAATCGCCGCATCGTCCCTCCGCGCGGCCACTCTGGCGCGGGACGGGGCGGGATGCAACGGGGGCCGCGCGCCCTGCCCGACCCGCGCGGGGGTTGCCATCCGGGGCGCGGCATGCCGAAGCTGCGGGCATGGTGATCAGGCTGCTTTCCCTCTGCGCCCTGGCGCTTGTGCTGACCGGACCCGAGGCCGCGGCGCAGGTGGACGAGGTTTTCGTTCCGGATTTCGATGCGCTGTGCCGGGCGGGCGAGCGACTGGCCGAAGGCTGCGACGCGATCCGCGCCCGCGATATCGTGGATGCGCGGGCCCATCCCTGGCGCGCCATCGGGCGGGTCAATTTCGCCAGCACCCAGCTGCGCAGCCACTGCACCGGCACGCTGGTGGCCGACCGGATCGTGCTGACCGCGGCGCATTGCCTGTACAACCGCGCGCGCAGGGCATGGATCCCGCCCGAGAGCCTGCGGTTCGTGGCCGGGTATCAGCGCGGCTCCGGGTTGGCGGTGTCCGGGGTCGAGCGGTATGTGCTGGCCGCGGAGGTCGAGGCCGGGCGGCCTGCCTATGACCTCGCCCCTGCCGACGACTGGGCGCTGCTGGTGCTGACGCAGCCCCTCGGCGCGCGGCTGGGGGTTCTGGGCGTGTCGGCGCAGGTGCCGGATGCGGCCGGTCCCGCCGGGTTTGCGCTGGCCGGCTATCCCGGTCTGCGCCCGCATGTCCTGTCGCTTGACCGCGGCTGCGGTGCGCCGGCGCGGAACAGGGCACAAACGCTGGTCCTGCAGCGATGTGCGGCCATGTCCGGGGATTCCGGCGCGCCTTTGCTGGCAGAGGTCGGGGACCGTTGGGCGGTGATCGGGGTTCTGTCCGGCGTCGCCGCCACAGGGGCCGGCGTGACCAGCATCGGGGTGCCGGCCGCGGCCTTTGCGGAGGCTCTGCGCCGGGAAACGGCCGAGTGACACCTTCCCGAAACGCGGGTTTCGGGAAGGCGACCTTGGTTTCAGGTGGCGGTCGAACCGCCGGGAACTGATTTACTGGGTGACCGGCGAGCAGACGGTCTGACCGGCTTCGGTCGTCGCCAGCTGGTAGCCCGCGGCGCAGCTCGGCGTGCCGTACTTGTCATAGCTCGGTTCGATAAAGACCGGCGCAGGCTCTTCCTGCTGCGCGCAGGCGGTCAGAAACAGGGCAAATGCACCAAGGGCAGCGAATTTCAGTTTCATGTCCTTCAATCCTCGTTTGTCGTTAAGCGTTGTCCCCCAATACTCCTTGGGCGCGGCCCTAGGATAGGGACCGCCGTATTTGATTGCAATCGCAGGATTCTTTGCGCCGCGCCAAATGGCGGAACGCCGCCAGCCCGGCCCCCTACCAATTCGCAACGGCCCCGCTATTCTTTGCACCAGACATCAGCCAGAGAGGAAAGCCACATGTCCGACGCGCCCCATATCGCGCAGAAAGCCCCCTATCCGGTCGAGGTGACCGAAGGAAAGACCTATTTCTGGTGCGCCTGCGGGCGGAGCGCCAAGCAGCCGTTCTGCGACGGCTCGCACAAAGATACGGAGTTCTCGCCGGTGAAATACACCGCCGAGGCGGACAAGAAGATCTTCTTCTGCGGCTGCAAGCATTCGGACAAGAAGCCGCTCTGCGACGGCAGCCACGCCAAGATCTGATCAGCGCAGGCGGTTGAGCGTTTCCGCGTTGGCGCAGAACTCCGGCGCGGCGTCGGCGCGGGATTGCTGGTGGGCGAGCCAGTGTTCGCATTGTGCCTGGCATTGGCCGGCGCGGCAGCGCGTCACCATTTCCGCATAGCCGTGTTCGGTCAGCCGCCCCTCGGCCATCGCCTCGGTCAGCGACAGCCCCATGCACCGCGCCACCGAGCGCGTCAGCCAGAAATGCCGTTCGATGTCGCCAAGCGGAATCTGGGCCATCACGTGTCCTCTGTCTGGTTTTGCCGGAGCGCGGCGAAGCGGGCGCGGTTCGGGCAGGTTTCGGGGGCGTCTTCGATGCGCTCGTTGTCGTCCAGGAATTCCGGACAGCGCCCGGACCATGCGCAGGCGCGGCAGGTCGTGACCATGTCGGCCCAATCCTCCTGGCTCAGCCGGCCCGCGCGGTGCGCGGCCACCAGATCCGTCCCGGTCGCCCGGCCCATCCCCAGCACGAGGCGCAGGTGGGTCATGATCTTGCCAAGGCGCGGCATCGGCTGGCTCCGGTTCAGGCGGTCAGGCGGGCGAACAGATCCGCGTTGCGGCAGTATTCGGGCGTGCGGTCCAGCATGGGCCGGTCGGTCAGGGTCTGGCCGCAATGGTCCGGGTTCGGGCAATCGGTGCAGCGCAGCACGACCTCGGCAATGTCGTCGGCGGTGAGCCTTCCGGCGATGGCGGCCTCTTGCAGGTCGAGCCCCTGCGCGGTGGCCATCCGGTCCACCAGATCGGCATGTCTGCGGAGCGTTTCGCGGTCGGGCATGGTCGGATCCTTTCTGTCGCGCGATGCAAGAAAGGGTAAACCCTGCCGCGGCATTCGCCTTTGACTCAGGTCAAGACGCGATTCCGATGTGATCGAGATAGGCGCGGGTCGCCTCCTGCACGTGGCGGAACCGGTCGCCGCCCAGCTTCTTTCCGCCGTACCATCGGGTGACGATGATGACGTGATCCTGCAGCCCGGCACGTTCCATCATCCGCAGGATCACCATCCCGGCGCCGCCCTCGCCGTCGTCGGCCTTGAGCGCCCCGGCCGGCAGGATGGCGGCCCAGCTGTTGTGGGTCGCCTTGGCATAGGACCGGTCGGATTTGAGCGCCGCCAGAACCGCGTCCACGTCGTCCCGGCTCGCCGCCCGCGCGCCGGACACCGCGTATTTCGACCCGCGATCGGTCAGCACCACGCCCAGCCGCGTCAACCCGGTCACTGGACCAGACCCAGCTGCGCCGCGGTGGCGCGGACCAGTTGGGTTCTCTGCGCGTTCGGGGGGTGGGTGCCGAGGAACCGGTCGCCGGGATCCGGGATGCGTTCGAAGAACTTGACCCCGGTCAGCGGGTTGTAGCCTGCGTTGTAGGTGATGATCGTGCCGAGTTGATCGGCCTCGAGCTCGAATTCCTTGGAATAGCTGCGGGCGCCGACGACGGCGCCGAGCTGCTGCGCCGCCTCGATCGACGCGGAGTTTCCGCCGGTCAGCCCGGCGAGCTGGCCAAAGATCACCGCGCCGACCGCGGCGTTGTCGGCCTGGCGCGCGAGATGCCCGCGGATGTGGTGCGCGGCCTCGTGACTCATGACAAAGGCCAGTTCGTCGCCGTTGCGCGCCGAGGCGATCATGGCGGACGTGAAGATGATGACCGGCCGGCCCTGTTTGTCGAGCGTCTGATAGGCGTTGACGGGCGCGCGCGGATCGGGATCGACGACGATGCGGAAATCGCAGTTGCCGCCATTGGTGCGGCGCAGGCATTCGGCCCGCGCCTGCGCGCCGACCGCGCGGCTGACCGCGTCGAAATCGCGCGGGGCCGCCTGGGCATCCACCGCGACCGGCTCGACGCGCGGCGCCGGACCGCCCACCGGCTGCGGTACGTCGCAGCCCGCGAGAAAGACAACCAGTAGCAGACTCAACCGACGCATTGCGGGGCCTTTCGATTCAGGAACTCGGATCGGGAAAATAGCCCGGCCACCGACGGCCTTCCAGAGGCGTTGCGATTTCTTGCCGGCTTGCAATGGCGGCGCGGCACCGGCAGTCTGCGGGCATGTTTAGTATCGAGCACGAATTCGACTCCACCGTCATTACCCTCGTCGATGAAGGCGACGCGCCCTTGCAGGAGGACGTGGTCATCAACGGTTTCGCGGAATGCGTGACCGTGGAGCAATACGACCCGCGAACGCAGACGATGCAGAAGATCACCCTGTCGCCGGAACAGCTGCGCGATCTGGCGGCGGCGCTGGACCTGCCGGAAGGTGTCTATCAGTTCCGCGAAATGCCGCATCAGGGTTCCTAGGCCCCGGGATCGGCGCGGGCCTCAGAACTCGTCACCGCGGGGGCCGGAATAATAGGCGTTGGCGGCGGCTCTTTGTTCGGGCGTGCGCCCACGGGCGGGGGCCAGGCCGCCCTGAGCCTCGGCCACCTGGGTGGCATGGGTCGGAACCGGCGGGGCCAGATCGCAGCCCGACAGGGCAAGCGCGGCGAACAGGGCAAGGCACGGCGGTTTGGGCATGGGGCCTCCGGGATGATTTGGGTCAGTCTAGCAGCTTGGGCGCGGGCCGCATGGGCAATTCCTGCCGGTCACGCCCATTTTATCCTTGAAACCCGGCCGCGGCTGTCCGAGATACAAGGGGCTATGTAAAAGGGTTTCACATATGACGCTGAAGAACCCCGCCGCCCTGGATTTTCTGCTGTCGCGCCGTTCGCGGCCGGCCAAGACCCTGAGCGCGCCCGCGCCGACCCGCGACGAGCTGCGCCCGCTGCTGACCGCCGCGGCGCGCAGCCCGGATCACGGCAAGCTCGAACCCTGGCGCTTCGTCGTGCTGGAAAAAGGGGCGATGCCGCGCCTGGCGGACCTGGCCGAGGCCCGCGCCAAGGCCCTGGGCAAACCGCCCGAGGACATCGCCAAGGCGCGCAGCCAGTTCGACCTGGGGCAGCTGGCGGTGGCGGTGATCGAGGTTCAGAAACCCTCGGACAAGGTGCCGCCCATCGAGCAGAGCTATTCCGCCGGCGCCGTGTGCCTGGCGCTGCTCAACGCCGCGCTGGCCGCGGGATGGGGCGCGAACTGGCTGACGGGCTGGGTCGCCCATGACCGGACGTTCTGCACGCAGGCGCTGGGCCTTGCCGACAATGAGCGCATCGCCGGCTTTGTCCATATCGCCACCGAAGGCGCCGCCCCGCCGGAACGGCCCCGGCCCGACGTGGACGCCATCACCGAATGGGTGAGCGAATGATTGTCCTGAACGGGTTCCTTCTGGCCCTCGGGCAATTGGGAGACCCGCGCTTTCGCAAGGTTCTGCTGCTGGGCGTCGGCCTGACCCTGGCGCTGCTGTTCGGCTTCACGGTGGTGGCGGTCTGGGGCGCACGCATCTTCGTCGGCGATACCGTGACCCTGCCCTGGATCGGCACGGTCAGCTGGGTCGGCAACGTGCTCAGCTGGGCGATGATACCGCTGATGCTGCTGCTGTCGGTGGTGCTGATGGTGCCGGTGGCCTCGGCCATCACCTCGATGTTTCTGGACGACGTGGCGCAGGCGGTCGAGGACCGGCACTATCCGGGCCTTCCGCGGGTCGAACCCGTGCCGTTCCGGGATGCGGTGCGCGATTCGCTGGGATTTCTCGGCGTGCTGGTCGCGGCGAACCTGCTGGCACTCATCCTCTACGTGATCTTCACGCCGCTGGCGCCGTTCATCTTCTGGGGCATGAACGGGTTCCTGCTGGGTCGGGAGTATTTCACACTGGCGGCGATGCGGCGGCTTGGCCGGGACGGCGCGCGCAGGCTCAGGGCGAAGCACATGCCGACGATCTGGATCGCCGGGACGCTGATGGCGGTGCCGCTGTCGGTGCCGCTGGTCAACCTGCTGATCCCGATACTGGGCGCGGCGACCTTTACCCACATCTATCACGGTTTGAACGACCGGTCCGGGACGCGAGGTCAGTCGTAGACGAAGGATTCGCTGAGAATGCGGCGCGGCGGGACTCCCATCGCGATCAGATCCCCCCGCACCGCCCTGAGCATCGCCGGCGGGCCGCACAGGACATAGACCCAGTCCCGCTGGGCCGGGTCCGGGAACACCCGTTCAAGCAACGCCCGGTCGATCATCCCGACCTCGCCCTGCCAGTTCTCGGGCGGCTCGGAGAGGGTATGGACCAGGCGCAGCCGGCCCTCGCGCTCCAGGGCGGCCAAAGCCTCGGGATCGACGATCTGCGACGCGGCCCGGTTGCCGTAGACCAGCGTCACCGGCCTCGGATCGTCCTGCGCCCGCAACTCGCGCAGAAGGCCCAGCATCGGCGCGACGCCGACGCCGCCCGCGATCAGCGCCACGCCCGGAGCCGCCTGCCCGCGCAGCGTCAGACTTCCGAACGGCGCGTCGAGATAGGCCCGCGCACCCGGCTCGATCCCGCCCAGGCTGCGGGTGAAATCCCCGAGTTCCTTGATGACGAAGCGGATCTCGGGCCCCTCGGACGGCGCCGAGGCGATCGAGAACGGGTTGTCGTTCACCGAGAACGGGTTGCGCCCCACGTGCAGCCAGGCAAACTGCCCGGCCTCGTACCGCATGCCGTCATGACCGTCGGGGGCCAGCACCAGTTCCCATGTGCGCTCGGCGATCCTGCCGATGCGCGTGACCCGCCAGGGGCGCCGCAACCGGGCCAGCGGCGACAGCAGGTAGACCCGGAGCAGCGACAGGACCGCGATGCCGCCCAGCCCCAGCCAGTACCCGGCCAGGATCGGGTCGGCGCTGTACCGGCCGGCCACCAGAGCGTGCCAGAGCGCGAAACCCGCAATCGCAAGGGCCGTCAGCCCATGCGCCAACCGCCAGGATTCATACCGCTTGCCCGGTGCGCTGCGCGACAGGGCAAGACCGACCAGCACCGCCAGCAGGGCCCAGGCGGCGGCGCCGGGCAGGATGGTCTCGGGCTGCCAGGACAGCGTCAGCTGCCGGGTTGCGTCCCAGGGATAGGCCGGATTGCGCTCGGCCCGGTACAGAAAGGGATGAACCAGCGCCAGAACCAGCGCCACACGCGCCAGCAGCTGATGCCAGCGCATGGTCACATCCATGCCGATCCGGCGCGAGATCAGCCGAAACCGGCCGGAAAGCGGAAATTCGACCAGCAGGATGACCATGGCCAGCATCCCGGCGCCGGTGGCCAGTTCGTCCCAAAGCGAGCGCGGCGGGATGCCCTGCGCCACCGCCAGCCCAAGCGGCGCCAGCATCAGGCCGAGATAGACCAGAAACAATAGCCAACCGGGCATCCGCTCTCCCCCTCAGGTCCGGATCGGGCCGTTGGTCCCGCCGATGTGCGGCCGGCGAGGTCAGTCGGGCGGACCCAGCCGGTTCATCCAGTCGAAATCGCGCACCGTGATCAGGCCGGAAACGATGATCCCCGCGATGATCGCCCACAGCACCACCGCGATCGCGGTGGTGATCCACGCCTTCTTCTTCAGGTGATGCACCTCGGGCGCGCCGGCATGGGTGCCGGGCACCACGTCGCCCAGATCCCCCTGCGTCTTGATCCGGATCGGCAGGACCACGAGGAAGGTCATGAACCAGATGACGGAGAAAAGCACCAAGGCGGCGGTGATCGTCATGGCGAAACCTCTGTCAGCGCGGCGTCAGACCTGTTCCAGTTCGACCAGGCAGCCGTTGAAATCCTTGGGGTGCAGGAACAGGACCGGTTTGCCGTGGGCGCCGATCTTGGGCTCGCCCGAGCCCAGCACCCGCGCGCCGGTTTCCTTGAGGTGGTCGCGGGCGGCGATGATGTCCTCGACCTCGTAACAGACGTGATGGATGCCGCCCGAAGGGTTCTTTTCGAGAAACCCCTTGATCGGGCTGTCCTCGCCCAGGGGATAGAGCAGCTCGATCTTGGTGTTGGGCAGTTCGATGAACACCACGGTCACACCGTGATCCGGCTCGTCCTGCGGCGCGCCAACCCTGGCGCCCAGCGCGGTGCGGTACTGTTCGGATGCCGCGGCGAGATCCGGGACGGCAATGGCGACGTGGTTCAAACGGCCGATCATGGGCTTCCTCCTCGATCCATCGGGTTGCCGAGGTTATGGGGGCTGCCGCGCCCGAGGGCAAGTGCGCCAAAACGCCCATTAACCCCGCGTTAGCCGTATCTGCCTAGCGTCGGGGCGTCTGCTGAAAGGAAGCCTGCCATGGATGATTCGGATCCCTTTGCCGCCCTGCACACGATCCCCGGTTCGACCCGGCCGCTGCTGGGCCTGACGATACTGGCGGTCGAGGACAGCCGTTATGCCTGCGAGGCGCTGCGCCTGATGTGCCTGCGCAGCGGGGCGCGCCTGCGGCGCGCGGACTGCCTGAAATCGGCGCGCCGCCACCTGCAGGTCTATCGCCCCTCGGTCATCATCGTGGATATCGGCCTGCCGGACGGGTCGGGTCTGGACCTGATCGAGGAACTGGCCGACGCCACGCCGCGGATCGACGTGATCCTGGGCATGTCGGGCGAGGACACGGCGCAGGCGGCCGCGCTGGCGGCGGGCGCCGACGGGTTCCTGGCCAAGCCGCTGGCCTCGCTGGCCGGGTTCCAGGACTGCATCCTGTCGCGCCTGCCGGAAGAGCGGCGCCCGGTCGGCCCGCGCCCGGTTCAGGATGACCTGGTCCGCCCCGATCCCATGGCCTATCGGGACGACATGGCGCATATCGCCGATGTGCTGTCGGATGCCAGCGACACCCGCGCGCTGGACTATGCGGCGCAGTTCATCGGCGGGGTAGCGCGGGCCGCGGACGACCTGCCGCTGGCGCAGGCGGCGCAGGATCTGGCCCGCTCGCGGGCGCGCGGCGCACCGCTCGCCGCCAGCGCCGCGCGCCTGGCCGGGATGGTGCAGAACCGTCTGGACCGGCGCGAGGCGATCTGACATGGCGGAAAGCCTGCTGATCGCGGTCGCGGCGCTGTATGTGACGGTATGTTTCCAGGCCCGCGCGCTGGCGCGGAGCATCCGGCTCAGGCGGGTCCGGCTGGGGATCGAAGAGCTCGGCCTGTGCCGGCCGCCCGGCGAGTCCGGCCGTTCGACGCAAGCGCGGCGATGAAGCGCAATTTGGGGGCCAGGGCCAAACCCGCATCGGCCGCACCTGAATCCCGGACGCTCCGGCCAGTTCGCGACCGCGGCACGGCTTTCCGCCAAGCGCCGGAAACCGCCGCAGGAACAGGCCGGGCAGAGCCTTCGCGGCTCTACTCCCGCGGGATCAGGCGCAGGCCCAGCTCCATCAGCTGATCCGATGTGGGCTCCGAGGGGGCCGACATCATCAGATCTTCGGCCCGCTGGTTCATCGGGAACATGATGACCTCGCGGATGTTCGCGGTGTCGGCCAGCAGCATCACGATGCGGTCGATGCCCGCCGCGCAGCCGCCATGCGGCGGGGCGCCGTACTGGAAGGCGTTGACCAGCCCGCCGAAGCGCCGGCGCACCTCGTCCGCGCCGTATCCGGCGATCTCGAACGCCTTGAACATGATCTCGGGGATGTGGTTCCGGATCGCGCCCGACAGGATCTCGTACCCGTTGCAGGACAGGTCGTACTGATAGCCCAGCACGTCGAGCGGATCGCCCTCCAGCGCCGCCATGCCACCCTGCGGCATCGAAAACGGGTTGTGCTCGAAATCGATCTTTCCGGTTTCCTCATCCCTTTCATAGATCGGAAAATCCACCACCCACGCAAAGGCGAACCGGTCCTGCTCGGTGAGGCCGAGTTCCGCGCCGATCACGTCGCGGGCCTTGCCGGCGACCTTTTCGAAGCTCTTGGGCTTGCCGCCTAGAAAGAACGCCGCGTCCCCGACGCCCAGCCCCAGCTGCTGGCGGATCGCCTCGGTACGCTCGGGGCCGATGTTCTTGGCCAAGGGGCCGGCCGCTTCCATTCCTTCGCCCTGATCGCGCCAGAAGATATACCCCATCCCCGGCAGGCCCTCTTTCTGAGCAAAGGCGTTCATGCGGTCGCAGAACTTGCGGCTGCCGCCCCCCGGCGCGGGGATCGCGCGGATCTCGGTGCCGTCCTGCTCCAGCAGCTTGGCGAAGATCGCAAAGCCCGAGCCGCGGAAGTGCTCGGACACTACCTGCATCTTGATCGGGTTGCGCAGGTCGGGCTTGTCGGTGCCGTACCAGAGCGCGGCGTCGCGATAGGAGATCTGCGGCCAGTCCTGCGGCGCGTCCACGCGGCGGCCGCTGCCGAACTCCTCGAACACGCCGGCCAGAACCGGCGCGATGGTGTCGAAGATGTCCTGCTGCTCGACAAAGGACATCTCCATGTCGAGCTGGTAGAAATCTGTGGGCGCGCGGTCGGCGCGCGGGTCTTCGTCGCGGAAACAGGGCGCGATCTGGAAATAGCGGTCGAAGCCCGACACCATGATCAGCTGCTTGAACTGCTGCGGCGCCTGCGGCAGCGCATAGAACTTGCCCGGATGCAGGCGCGACGGCACCAGAAAGTCGCGCGCGCCTTCGGGGCTGGACGCGGTGATGATCGGGGTCTGGTACTCGCGGAACCCGATGTCCCACATCCGCTTGCGCATCGAGGCCACCACGTCCGAGCGCAGCGTCATGTTGCGCTGCATCGCCTCGCGGCGCAGGTCCAGATAGCGATAGCGCAGGCGGGTTTCCTCGGGGTATTCCTGATCGCCGAACACCATCAGCGGCAGTTCCTCGGCCTTGCCCAGAACCTCCAGTGCGCGCACATAGACCTCGATCTCACCGGTCGGGAGCTTGGGGTTCACAAGCTCCGGGTCGCGGGCCTTGACGGTGCCGTCGATGCGGATGCACCATTCCGAGCGGACCTTTTCCAGTTCGGCAAATGCCGCGCTGTCGCCGTCGCAGAGCACCTGGGTGATGCCGAAATGGTCGCGCAGGTCGATGAACAGCACGCCGCCGTGGTCGCGCACCCGGTGGACCCAGCCCGACAGGCGGACGGTGTCACCGACATTGGCGGCGGTCAGATCGGCGCAGGTATGGCTGCGATAGGCGTGCATCGGTCATATCCCTTCGGGCACAGAAAACGTCGCGCCGATACACCGCGATAGGGCCGGGAAGTCAAGGGCTGCGGGCGGGCGAGCGCCCAGAGTGATCCAAAAGCCCGACGAAACGTAAAATTGGTGTATAATTCCAATGCTGTGATAAGGAGAGGTTGGCTGCAATTTCGATGCGTCCGGCGCACCGGGCGGGAAAGAGTAGGACCATGTGGCAGAGAATACTCGATCGTGTGTTGAACAGGTTCGTCCGCAAGGGCGGGCTGCGGGTGCGTTATCCTGACGGGACCGAAAAGACCTATGGCGACGGAGCCGGCCCGGTCCCCGCCTTTCAGATCCACGACCCCGCCCTGTTGCGGGGGCTGTGCCGCAATCCCGAACTGGCCTTTGGCGAAGGGTTCATGAACGGCACCCTGACGGTGGAGGGCAGCAGCCTGGAAGAGGTGATGCGGGTGGCGATTCGCAACCTCGCGGAGGGCAACCTGCCCTCCTACTACAAGTGGATCGATCGCCTCCGCTTTTTCCTGCGCCCGCTCACGCAACGCAACACGGCGCGGCTGGCGCGGCGCAACGTGGCCCATCACTATGATCTGTCGGACGACTTCTACCGGCTGATGCTGGATCAGGACATGCAGTACAGCTGCGCCTATTTCGAGACGCCCGACCGCACGCTGGACGAGGCGCAGGCCGCCAAGAAGGCCCATATCGCGCGAAAGCTCTGCCTCGAACCCGGACAGCGGGTGCTGGACATCGGCTGTGGCTGGGGCGGGATGGCGCTGACGCTGGCGCGCGATTTCGGCGTGTCCGTCACCGGGCTGACCCTGTCGCGAAACCAGCAGCAGACCGCAACCGCCCGCGCCGCCGAGGCCGGACTGTCGGACCGCATCGACATCCGCCTGCAGGACTATCGGGAACTGGACGGGCAGTTCGACCGCATCGTCTCGGTCGGAATGCTGGAACATGTCGGCGCCCCGCACTACGACCAGTATTTCGGCAAGGTGGCGCGCCTGCTGAAACCGGACGGCGTGGCGCTGATCCACACGATCGGGCGGAACGGGCCGCCCACGACCCAGTCGCCCTGGCTCAACAAGTACATCTTTCCCGGTGGCTACGTGCCCTCGATCTCGGAACTCGTCGGGCCGATCGGGCGCGCGGGGCTGTGGAACCTGGATATCGAAAGCCTGCGCCTGCACTATGCGCGGACGCTGCGGGGTTGGCTGGCGCGGTTCGAATCCAACATCGAGCAGGTGCGCGCGATGTATGACGACCGTTTCATCCGGATGTGGCGGTTCTATCTGATCAGCTGCATCCTGGTGTTCGAGGAACGCGACCAGACGGTGTTTCAGTTCCAGCTGGGGCACAAGCGCGATGCGGTGCCGCTGACGCGCGACTATCTCTACCGCGGGCGGGACCAGATGCGGGACGCCGCCGAATGAGGCGCGGGCCGCGTCAGAACGGGCGCTCGACGTTGCCGGAATAAAAGAAGACGCCCAGCCCCACGGCGAACAGGATGTTGCCCGCAATCGCGTGCAGCAGCACCGCGTAGAAGAACGAGCCGCGCTGACGGTAGGCCCAGGAAAACAGCAACCCGCCGGCAAAGGTCATCGCGGCGACGATCCAGCTCCAGTACATCAGATGCGCGAAGGAAAAGACCGCCGCGTTCAGCAGGTCCGAGGCGCGGCCGCCGGGCAGGATCGCGCGGTAGCGGCGAAAGAAGAGCGGGCGGAACAGCAATTCCTGCGGCAGCGCCGAGGCGAGCGGATAGCCGAGCCAGATGAAGGCCAGAAGCTCGGGGCGGTGGCGCACCAGAAAGAACGCGGCTTCGGGGCGGGTGGCCTGCACGACGGCATAGCTCAGCGCGGTCATGCCCAGCGCAAATCCCATCAACTCGATCCAGGACCAGTTGCGCCAGTCATAGCGCAGCTCGGCCCAGTTGAATCCGGGCGTGAAATGCAGCAGGACGATGCCCAGCGCGGTGAAGGCGAAGAGCGCCGGGAACATCCAGTCGGGCGGGAACAGGACCGCGATCAGCAGCGGCGCGGCCAGGTAGAACAACCCGAATTCCACGCGCAGCCGGAAATCCGCCGGCGCTGCCTCCGTGTCTGACCGCTGCCTGCTCACTGTGTCACCAACTCCACCCGGATCAGCCCGCGCACCGAATTTCCCGCATAAACATGTCGGGCGTTTGTCAGATCGGTCAAGGTCAGAACGGCTTTGGAAACCGTTCTGTTTTCGAGTTTTTCCTCGCGCAGGATGCCCGGCAGAAGGCCACAGGACAGCGCCGGGGTCAGCAGCCGGCGTTCGGCCGTTTCGACGAACAGGTTGGTGATCGTGCCCTCGCACAGCTCGCCCCGCTCGTTCAGAAAGAACAGTTCGTCCAGACCCGCGGGAAGGCTGGCGCGGGCGCGGTCGTAGAGGGCGCGCCGGGTTGTCTTGTGGCGCAGCCAGATGTCATCGGAGCGCAGCCGGTCCGGGGCGATCCCGACGCGCCAGGCCGGCGGGTTTTCCGGCAGCGGCCCGGTGGTCAGATCCAGGCGGCCGGCCGCGTCCAGCGTCAGGCGGCACCGCAGGGCAGCGTCGCCGGCGGCGGTGCCGAGCAAGTCCCGGGCGGCGGCCGCATCGAACGGGATGCCCAGGGCCGCGGCCGAACGGGACATGCGGGCCAGATGCCGGGCGCCGCGCACGAAGCCCTGGCCGGGGCGATGGCCGAGCGTTTCGATCAGGCGGAAACCAGGGTCAGCTGGCGGACAAACCGGGCTTTCCATAGCGCCTCCTCGTATTCCGACGCGGCGGTGCTGTCCCAGACCACGCCGCCGCCCACGTTCAGCGTGGCGCGGTTCCCATCGACCGTCAGCGTGCGGATCGCCACGCTGAACTCGGACCGGCCATCGGGCGCGGCCCAGCCGATGGTGCCGCAATAGATGTCGCGCGGCCAGGGCTCCTGCTCCGACAGGATCTCCATCGCCCGGATCTTGGGTGCGCCGGTGATCGAACCGCAGGGGAAGAGCGCGGCCAGAATATCCGACAGGCCCGCCCCCGCACGCAACCGCGCCCGGACCAGCGACACCATCTGATGCACGGTAGCGTAGGTTTCGACGCGGAACAGCTCGGGCACCTCGACCGTGCCGGGCACCGCGACGCGGCTGAGGTCATTGCGCAGCAGGTCCACGATCATCAGGTTCTCGGCCCGGTTCTTTTCGTCCGAGACCAGAAAGGCGCGGCGGCGCGCGTCTTCGGCCGGATCGGCGCTGCGCGGCTGGGTGCCTTTCATCGGGCGGGTTTCTATCGTGCCCCCGGCATCGGTGCGGAAGAACAGCTCGGGCGAGCGCGACAGGATGTCGGGCAAGCCCTCCTGCTCGATCAGCGCCCCATGGCCCACCGGTTGCCGCTCGGCGAGCGCGGCATGGAGCGCGGCGCTGTCGCCTTCGATGCCGAGGTCCACGGGAAAAGTCAGGTTGGCCTGATAGATGTCGCCCGCCCCGATGGCGTCATGCACCGCGTCAAAGGCGCGGGAATAGCGCGGCTCGTCCCAGCGTGGCGTGAAACCGGTGATGCCTCCGGCCTCGGGCGGCAGGGCGCGGATGGCGGGTGCGTCGTACACCCCGAAACACAGCAGCGGCAGGCGCCGACCGGCGGGCATCCGGGCCGCCAATCGCGGCTCCAGCGCGTAACCCAGCTCATAGGTGGCATATCCGGCCAGCCAGGCGCCCCCGGCCCGTGCCGCGTCCACCGCGGCCAGCGCGCCGGGCACGTCCGACGGCTCATCGGCGCGGATCACCCGCGACGGCCGGTCGAAACACGTCCCCGGCCCGGCCGGACCCTGATCGAAGCGAATCCGCAATGGCATCCCCGTTTTCCGTGGGCTGCGATATAGAGAAATCGGGACCGAACGAAAGGGGAGAAAGCGGCAAATGCGCCGCGTTTTCCGATCCCCCTTGCACCTTTCGGCGCTGTCCCTATAACGCACGACAATTTGGGCGCACGGGCGGTGCCCCCGACTCGCGGATCATCGAAGGAACGAAGGCCATGCCGAAGAGAACCGACATCCAGTCGATCATGATCATCGGAGCGGGGCCCATCGTCATCGGACAAGCCTGCGAGTTCGACTATTCCGGGGCGCAGGCCTGCAAGGCGCTCAAGGAGGAAGGATACCGGGTCATCCTGGTCAACTCGAACCCGGCCACGATCATGACCGATCCGGGGCTGGCCGATGCCACCTATATCGAACCGATCACGCCCGAGGTCGTCGCCAAGATCATCGAAAAGGAACGCCCCGACGCGCTGCTGCCCACGATGGGCGGGCAGACCGGCCTGAACACCTCGCTGGCGCTGGAAGAGATGGGCGTGCTGGAGGAATTCGGCGTCGAGATGATCGGCGCCAAGCGCGAGGCCATCGAAATGGCCGAAGACCGCAAGCTGTTCCGCGAAGCGATGGACCGGATCGGCCTGGAAAACCCGCGCGCCACCATCGTGACCGCGCCGCGCAAGGAAAACGGCGCGGCGGATCTGGACGCGGGCGTGCAGCTGGCCCTTGAGGCGCTGGAAGACATCGGCCTGCCGGCCATCATCCGCCCCGCCTTCACCCTGGGCGGCACCGGCGGCGGCGTCGCCTACAACCGTGAGGATTACATCCATTATTGCCGCTCGGGCATGGATGCCTCTCCGGTCAATCAGATCCTGGTCGATGAAAGCCTGCTGGGCTGGAAGGAATACGAGATGGAGGTGGTCCGGGACAAGGCCGACAACGCCATCATCGTCTGCTCCATCGAAAACGTCGATCCGATGGGCGTGCACACCGGCGACTCGATCACCGTGGCACCTGCCCTGACGCTCACCGACAAGGAGTACCAGATCATGCGCAACGGCTCGATCGCCGTGCTGCGCGAGATCGGGGTGGAAACCGGCGGCTCGAACGTGCAATGGGCGGTGAACCCCGCCGATGGCCGCATGGTGGTGATCGAGATGAACCCGCGCGTGTCGCGCTCCTCGGCGCTGGCGTCCAAGGCGACCGGTTTCCCGATCGCCAAGATCGCGGCCAAACTGGCGGTGGGCTATACGCTGGACGAGCTCGACAACGACATCACC
Organism: Ruegeria sp. BHSB196; assembly: GCF_059613135.1. Lineage (NCBI taxonomy): Bacteria > Pseudomonadati > Pseudomonadota > Alphaproteobacteria > Rhodobacterales > Roseobacteraceae > Ruegeria > Ruegeria sp. BHSB196. Next base: position 27,013 of record NZ_JBXWRY010000003.1, on the reverse strand, counting down.
AAGGTCACGCCCGCGAGCTTCGAGCCGACCATCGACTATGTCGTGACCAAGATCCCGAAATTCGCCTTCGAAAAGTTCCCCGGCTCCGAGCCTTACCTGACCACGGCGATGAAGTCGGTGGGCGAGGCGATGTCCATCGGCCGCACGATCCATGAATCCATGCAAAAGGCGCTGGCCTCGATGGAATCGGGGCTGACCGGGTTCGACGAGATCGAAATTCCCGGCCTGAATGTCGGCGTCTGGGAGATTGCCGATGACAAGGCCGCCGTGATCAAGGCGATCAGCCAGCAGACCCCCGACCGGCTGCGCACCATTGCGCAGGCGATGCGGCACGGGCTGTCGGATGACGAGATTTTTGGCGTCACCAAATTCGACCCGTGGTTTCTCGCCCGCATCCGCGAGATCGTCGAAGTGGAACGCGCGTTGCGGTCCGACGGGCTGCCCATGACCGAAGAGGGCCTGCGCGCGCTCAAGATGATGGGTTTCACCGATGCGCGGCTGGGCAAGCTCACCGGCCGGGATGAGGCCAATGTGCGCCGCGCCCGCCACAACCTGGGCGTCACGGCGGTGTTCAAGCGCATCGATACCTGCGCCGCCGAGTTCGAGGCGCAGACGCCCTACATGTACTCGACCTACGAAACCCCGGTCATGGGCGAGGTGGAATGCGAGGCGCGCCCCAGCGACCGGAAAAAGGTGGTCATCCTGGGCGGCGGCCCCAACCGGATCGGCCAGGGGATCGAGTTCGACTATTGCTGCTGTCACGCCTGTTTCGCACTGACCGAGGCCGGCTACGAGACCATCATGGTCAACTGCAACCCGGAAACGGTCAGCACCGACTATGACACCTCGGACCGGCTGTATTTCGAGCCGCTGACCTTCGAGCATGTCATGGAAATCCTGCGCACCGAGCAGCAGAACGGCACCCTGCATGGGGTGATCGTCCAGTTCGGCGGCCAGACCCCGCTGAAACTGGCCAATGCGCTCGAGGCCGAGGGCATTCCGATTCTGGGCACCACGCCCGACGCCATCGACCTGGCCGAAGACCGCGAGCGGTTCCAGGATCTGGTCAACCGGCTGGGCCTGAAGCAGCCCAAGAACGGCATCGCCGCGACCGATGCCAGGGCGCTGGAGATCGCCGAGGACATCGGCTTTCCGCTGGTGATCCGCCCCTCCTACGTGCTGGGCGGGCGCGCGATGGAAATCGTGCGCGACATGGATCACCTGAGGCGCTACATCAACGAGGCGGTGGTGGTCTCGGGCGACAGCCCGGTTCTGCTCGACAGCTATCTGGCCGGTGCGGTGGAGCTGGACGTGGACGCGCTCTGCGACGGCACCGACGTGCATGTGGCCGGTATCATGCAGCATATCGAAGAGGCTGGCGTGCATTCGGGCGACTCGGCCTGTTCGCTGCCGCCCTATTCGCTGTCGAAAGAGATCCTTGCCGAAATCAAGGACCAGACCCACAAGCTGGCCCGCGCGCTGAACGTGGTCGGGCTGATGAACGTGCAGTTCGCGATCAAGGATGACGAGATCTTCCTGATCGAAGTGAACCCGCGCGCCAGCCGGACCGTGCCTTTCGTGGCCAAGGCGACCGACAGCGCCATCGCCTCGATCGCGGCGCGGGTGATGGCGGGCGAACCGCTGTCGAACTTCCCGCAGCGCCCGCCCTACAAGGCGGGACAGGACACCAAGATCGCCGACCAGATGACGCTGGCCGACCCGGACATGCCGTGGTTCTCGGTCAAGGAGGCCGTGCTGCCCTTTGCCCGCTTCCCCGGCGTCGATACGATCCTGGGCCCCGAGATGCGTTCGACCGGCGAGGTCATGGGCTGGGACCGCAGCTTCGCCCGCGCCTTCCTCAAGGCGCAGATGGGGGCGGGCATGGTGCTGCCGTCCAGGGGCCGCGCCTTCATCTCGATCAAGGATGCCGACAAGGGCGCGATGATGCTGGAGGCGGCGCGGGTTCTGGTGGAGCAGGGGTTCGATCTGGTGGCCACGCGCGGCACCCAGAGCTGGCTCAGCGGCCACGGGGTGCCCTGCGACGTGGTCAACAAGGTCTATGAGGGCCGCCCCGACGTGGTGGACATGCTCAAGGACGGGCAGGTGCATCTGCTGATGAACACCACCGAAGGCGCGCAGGCGATCGAGGACAGCAAGGCGATCCGGTCCATCGCGCTTTATGACAAGATCCCCTATTTCACCACCGCCGCCGCCAGCAACGCCGCGGCGCTGGCGATCAAGGCGCAGGCCGAAGGGGATGTCGAGGTCAAGTCGCTGCAGGGCTGAAGACCGCCGACCGTCCGCTGAATCGCCGCCCTCCGTTGACCCGTGTCCCGCGGGTCGTCATGGTGGCGGCAACGAGCAGTTTCAGAAAGTCCAGCCATGCGCGTCTTGTTGGCCCTCGCCTGCGTTCTTGCCCTTGCCGCCTGCGATGTTCCCTTCGTTCCGTTGATCTGATCCGGGCCGCCGCCCGGTTTCGGCGGCGGATCCGGGCGCCAGGGTCCGGTCGGCCGCGATGCCATGCCGGACATTGGCGCGTCGGATGCAGGAAACTGCGGAGCCCGGCACCTTCCCTAGGGTCATGTCCCCTTGATTCGAAGGCACGGCGCCGTCATTTTGTGCAAATCCGAAATCGCCAGGAAGCACGATGCACACGCCCGCCATTACCGGAACCGGTGTCTTTACGCCGCAGAACGTGATCACCAATGCCGAACTCGTCGCGGCCTTCAACGCCTATGCCGACAAGGTCAATGCCGCCAATGCCGAGGCCATCGCGGCCGGACGGATGCAACCGCTGGAACACTCATCGGAGGAGTTCATCGTCAAGGCGTCGGGGATCGAGAACCGCTATGTGATGGACAAGAAGGGCGTTCTCGATCCCGACATCATGCACCCGAGCCTGCGCCAGCGCAGCGACGACGAGCCGGGGATCATGACCGAAATGGCGGTGGACGCCTGCCTCAAGGCGCTGGATCAGGCGGGGCGCACGGCCGACGACATCGATCTGGTGATCTGCGCCGCCTCGAACCACGAACGCGCCTATCCGGCGGTGGCCATCGAGATCCAGAAAGAACTGGAAATCAAGGGGTTCGGGTTCGACATGAATGTGGCCTGCTCGTCGGCCACCTTCGGGATACAGGCGGCGGCGGACATGGTGCGCTCGGGGTCGGTGCGGGCGGCGCTGGTGGTCAACCCCGAGATCTGCTCGGGCCATCTGGAATGGCGCGACCGCGATTGCCACTTCATCTTCGGCGACGTGGCCACGGCGACGGTGATCGAGCGGATCGACGCCGCCCAAGGGCCGCATTTCGAGATCGTCTCGACCCGCTGCGCCACCGAATTCTCGAACAACATCCGCAACAACAACGGCTTTCTGCGCCGCACGCGGCCCGACGGGATGAAGGACAGGCGCGACATGCAGTTCATGCAGAACGGCCGCAAGGTGTTCAAGGAGGTGCTGCCGCTGGTCAGCCAGCACATCGCCGATCACATGGCCGCCGAGGGCATTTCGAACGGCGACCTGAAACGGCTGTGGCTGCACCAGGCCAACAAGACGATGAACGACTTCATCGGCAGAAAGGTCATGGGCCGCGAGCCCGAGCCGGGCGAGCAGCCCAACATCCTTCAGGACTATGCCAACACGTCGTCCGCCGGGTCGATCATCGCTTTTTCCAAACATTCCGACGACCTGCAGGACGGCGATATCGGCCTGATCTGCTCGTTCGGCGCGGGCTATTCCGTGGGATCGGTGATCGTCAGACGGCACGTCTGAAGCGGCGAGGTCGGCCGGTTCACTCGGCAACCGCCGCCGGGGGCGGAGCCGGGATCATTTCGTCCAGAATGGACCCGGCCTCATAGCCCAGAAGATCCACCTCCATCCGCCCCGGATCCCCGAATGCCCAGGCACCGACGTGCCGCTGCATTCTCACATAGCCCGCATGCCGCGCCAGGGCGTCCGTCCCGTGGGCGTTCTCCGCGAACAGCACCTGCCCCGCCGCGACCTTTTCCGGCATCACGCGCTGCAGGTACAGCAGGACGACATTGACGTTCTTCACGCTGGAACCGCCGTGATGCACGATGTACATCCTGGCCCAATCGTCTTCGTCCATCGCGGCACGGGCCTGGGACACGGCGGCGTGGAGCGCGGTCAATTCCGCGCGCGCGGCCTGGCGCATGTTCGCCGCCCAGATCGGCCGCATGTCGTTGATCGCCTTGGAGACGGCTTCGCGGGTGAGTTCACCCGCGCTCAGCGCGTTCTCGATGAATCCGCGCGCCGTTTCCAGCATTTTCCGCTGGCTGGCCAAGGAGTCGTCCGGCAGGCCGAGACCGTCGATCACGGCCAGAACCTTGTCGATCTCCGTGGCAATGGTCGCAAAGTCCTGCGTCCAGCGTTCCTTGCCGTCCTCACCCTCGGGCCAGGGCGTGACCGCGCCGATGATCCCCAAGAGAACATGCGACAGGGATTTGAGGTGGTCATAGCTCGGTGCGTTCCTGGGATAGGTCGCCTCGCCGTCCTTCGATATCACGGTCACGTCGCGGGCGATCACCATGACGGGCCGCGTTTCCGCCGTCAGGTCGTCCTGACTGCGACGAAATATCGACAGCATCGCACCGTCGAAGGCATCGACGGCTTTCTGGGCCTCGTTTTGGTCGGCGGACGCGCCAGGCGCGGTCTGAACGATGGCGAGTCCAAGAATGGCGGCCGCGATCAGGCCACGCCGATTAAATGATTTCTGCATGGTGCACCCCCCTGCGCTCGGTTTGCCGGGCCATCTTACACGGTCGATGCGAACCGCGAAGGCCCGCGGTTCGACCGGATCGCCGAATCCCACGGTACGGCAGAGCGGGAGGTCAGCTTGCGCTTTCCTCCTCCAGGTGCAGCTTCATGTCGATCAGCACCTGCTGCAGCAGGACGGTTTCCCGCAGCAGCCGCTTGGCCTCGTTCACGGTGATAATCCCGTCCTCGATGGCGGCCTGGTATTCGGTCATCAGCATGGCGAAACGCTGGCTCAGCGCGATCACGTCCGAATTCACCCCGCCCGAGCGCGGGTTGTCGGAGTTGTTGTTGTGATAGGACAGGGTGATGTTCTTGAGATCCGCCAGCGCCGAGGTGACGTGCGGATAGGTCGCCGCGTTTTCGAGCTTGGCGACGGCATCGACCGGCATGAACCGGTCGGCATGTTCGGAATTGTCGGAATAGTACCGGCCCAGGGTGGCCTTGGATTTTCCGGTGATCTCGCAGGCGGCCTCGATCCCGACATCCTTGACCAGTGCTTCGGTGTGCTTTTTCAGATAGGTGCCGATGTCGGCCATGACTGCCTCTTGGATCCACGGCTTGGCCCTGCCCCGGATCATTCCGGGGAAAGGACCGCCAAAATTCCCATTTCAGACTATTAATTCAAATGTCATATCTTGGCTATCCCTGCGACAAGCAGGGATTTTGTGAGTGAGTGGCGGCAGTTCCTGCCGGTAAAGAGTGAATGCGGGGTGGATTTGTTGCCTCGTGTTGGTCTGGTCTCATGATGACCAACGGCGTCGCTGTCGCGGCTGAGGGACAACCATCCCCAAAAGTGAGCGTCTGCTCATGTCCCGACTCCATGCGGCGGCGCCGCGTCATCTGCTTGCCCAAAAGCGCGCTGCGATCTAGACCCGGCGCATGGCCAAGCTGTATTTCAACTACTCCACGATGAACGCCGGCAAATCCACCGTGCTCTTGCAGGCGTCGCACAACTACCGCGAACGCGGCATGGAAACCTATCTGCTGACCGCGGCGCTCGACGGGCGGGCCGGAAGCGGCCGGATCGCCTCGCGAATCGGCATATCGGCCGAGGCCGACATGTTCGGACCCGAGGACGATGTCTTTGCGATGATCGAAACCCGGCTGTCCGCCGGCAGGGTCGCCTGCGTGTTCGTGGACGAGGCGCAGTTTTTGTCCGAGGCCCAGGTCTGGCAGCTTGCCCGCGCCGTGGACGACCTGAAGGTGCCGGTGCTGACCTATGGGCTGCGGGTGGACTTCCAGGGCAAGCTGTTTCCGGGTTCCGCGACCCTGCTGGCGCTGGCGGACGAGTTGCGCGAAGTGCGCACGATCTGCAGATGCGGGCGCAAGGCGACCATGGTGATCCGCATGGATGCGGACGGGAACGCGATCACCAAAGGCGAACAGGTTCAGATCGGCGGCAACGAGACCTATGTCTCGCTCTGCCGCAAGCACTGGCGCGAAGCGGTCGGCGCCCAGGTCAGACCGTGACCGGGTTGGGCAGCGGCCGCCCTTCGGCAAAGGCCGCGACATTGTCGAGCGCCATGTGCCCCATGTCGGTCCGCACCTCTTCGGTCGCGGTCCCCAGATGCGGCAGCAGCGTGACGTTTTCCATCGCGCGCAGGGTTTCGGGCACATCCGGCTCGAATTCATAGACGTCCAGCCCCGCGCCCCCGATCGCGCCCGACTGCAGGGCCGCAACCAGCGCCGCTTCGTCCACGACCTCGCCGCGGGCGATGTTGATCAGGATGCCCGTCGTTTTCATCGCCGCCAGAACCGTGGCGTCGATCAGGTGGCGGGTCTCGGCCCCGCCGGGCACCGCGACGAACAGAAAATCGACCGAAGCCGCCAGGGCCGGCAGATCGGCGGCGAATTCGGCGGGATGGTCGAGCGTTTTCGGGCCGCGCGCGGTATAGGCGATCTCCATCCCGAACCCGAAATGGCAGCGCCGGGCGATGGCCTGGCCGATCCGGCCCATGCCGACGATCCCGGCGCGCTTGCCCGTGACGTGATGGCCCAGCATCTGGGTCGGATGCCAGCCCTCCCATCGGCTGGCGCGCACCAGCCGTTCGCCTTCGCCGGCCCGCCGGGCCGTTGTCAGCAGCAGCGTCATGGCGACATCGGCCGTGGCGTCGGTGACGGCACCGGGCGTGTTGCTGACCGCCACTCCGGCGGCCTGCGCGGCCGCCACGTCGATGTGATTGAAACCGACCCCGAAATTGGCCAGCAGGCGGCAGCGGGGCTGCGGCACCTCGGCAAAGACCCGGGCCGAAAAGGCGTCGCCCAGCGTTGGCACCACCGCGTCGAACTCGGTCAGGGCGCGGCGCAGTTCCGAGGCGTCCAGCGGCGCGTTGCTGGTGCGGATTTCGGCGCCAAAGGAGTCGCGGGCGCGCGCCTCGACCGCGGGCGGCATGGGACGGGCAATCCAGAGTTTCATCAGTGCATCCTGCCTCCGACCGGCACTTTGCCGTCCGGCCCGATCAGCACGATTTCACCGTCCGCGTCCGGCAGTCCGAGAACCAGAACCTCGGACATGAACCGGCCGATCTGCCGCGGCGGGAAGTTCACCACCGCCATCACCTGTTTGCCGACCAGCGTTTCGGGATCGTAATGGGCGGTGATCTGGGCCGAGCTTTTTCGGGTGCCGATCTCGTCGCCAAAGTCGATCCACAGTTTCAACGCGGGTTTGCGGGCCTCGGGGTACGGCTCGGCGCGGACGACCTCACCCACGCGGATATCGACCTTGAGGAAATCGTCAAAGGTGATGTCAGCCATCGGAAAGCTCCCGTGATCGCTGCGTGGCCGCCGCGACGGCACGGGTCATCAGGGCGGGGAACCCGGTTTCGGGGTGCATCAGCACCTCCAGCGCGGCCTGGGTGGTGCCGTTGGGCGAGGTCACGTTGACGCGCAACTGCGCGGGGTCTTCGCGGGCCGTTTCCGCCAGCGCCCCTGCCCCGGCCACGGTGGCCTTGGCCAGATGCATCGCCAGCTCCGCCGGCAGCCCCTGCGCCGTGCCGGCCGCGGCAAGGGTTTCGATCAGATGAAAGACATAGGCCGGTCCAGATCCGCTGACGCCGGTCACTGCATCCATCTGCGATTCATCCGTCAGGCGCACGGTCTGGCCGACGGCCGACAACAGGCTTTCGGCCTGCACCATGTCCGCCTCGGAGGCATGGGCGTTGCCGATCAGAGCGGTGATGCCGCGCCGGATCGCGGCGGGCGTGTTGGGCATGGCGCGCACGATCGGCGTCGCCGCCCCCAGCACCGATTCAAAGGTCGCGATCGGGGTACCCGCGGCCACCGACACGAACAGGGTGCGTCCGCCGCCCAGCGCCCGGATCGCGGGCAGGGCCGCGCCCATCATCTGCGGTTTCACGGCGATCAGGACCACGGCCGGCGCTTCCGGCAGGGGCGTGTTCACGTTCACCCCCTGCGCCTTGACCCAGTCCGACGGGTTCGGGTCGATGACCCAGACCGAGGCCGGCGGCAGGCCGTGTTCCAGCCAGCCCGCCAGCATCGCCGAGCCCATCTTGCCGCAGCCCAGAAGCACCAGCCCCTGATCCGCGACGCGCGACATGTCCATGATTGCCCCTCCCCTAGCCGTCAGGTTCGGGGCAAAGCTTTACGCGCGGCCGTAAGCCTCTGCAATGGCGACCTGCATCGCCTCGTCCGCGGACCGGTTGCCCCAGGTCACAAGCTGGATCGCCGGGTAATACCGCTCGGCGCTCAGCACCGCCGCGTTGATCATCGTATCGATCTGTTCGGGGCTGGCCGTCTGCCCCCCCGCAAGCACCAGACCATAGCGATAGACCATCAGCTTCTGACCGCCCCAATAGGTGAAGGCACCGGCCCAGCACTGGTCGTTCATCGCGTTGAGCAGCTCGTAGAGCTGCGGCATCCGCTCGGCGGGCGGCTCCATCTCGAAGGTGCAAACCATGCGCAGCGTCTCATCGAAGCCCGACCAGGCCAGAGTGATGGAGTAGGTGCGCCACTGTCCCTCGACCGCCATGGCGATCTGATCGTCGCCGATGCGGTCGAAATCCCATTCGTGGTGTTCGGCAAGATGCTCCACAATGTCGATCGGGTGGATCTCTTCTTCCAGATACTGCTCGGAAAGGGCCATAGTACACCTCACTGATCTCTAGCGGATCAGGGCCGCAACGGCCCCAACGCTAGTCGCCTGCTCAACAGACCGGGTTATTCCCGTTGGCCTGTACTAGATATGGTGCGATGTGGCCGTTCTCCTGACAACCCCCATTTTTGGGGACAATGGCAATAAGTTGTGGACAGCCCGCAACGGGGATCAAAATATCGGCACCTCACGCAGCTTTTGCTTGCAATGGTGATGGTGGGCGTCACAATGCACGGCACCGCGCAAACCTCGCGGATTGCACGGTACGGATGGTTGCAGCCCGAAATCTTTCGTGATCTGAGGATCCTGTTCGGATCAGTCGCCCAGCTTGGCTTCGAGCTTGGCGATACGCTCCTCCAGCGCGGCGTTTTCCTCGCGCGCCTTCTGGGCCATCGCACGCACGGCGTCGAATTCCTCGCGGGTGACGAAATCGCGATCCGCCAGCCACCGGTCCAGCATCGATTTCATCGCCGTCTCGGCCTCTTCCCGCGCGCCCTGCGCCACGCCCATGGCATTGGTCATCAGCTGCGAGATGTCGTCGAGGATCTTGTTGCGGGTCTGCATGTCTTCACTCCCGTGTCGCGGATGCCACCTATATGGGTCACATGCGCGGCGGGCTCAAGGTTGACTTGCCCCTCGATCCGCGGGCAATGAGACGCATATGCAGGCAGTCATTCCGTTTCCCGACATCTCCCCCGAAATCTTCTCCGTCTCGCTGTTCGGGATGGAGTTCGCGCTGCGCTGGTATGCGCTGTCCTATATCGCGGGCATCCTGATCGCGTGGCGCATGGCGCTGATGGCGCTGCGCCGTCCGGCGCTGTGGCCGGCGCAATCCACGCCGATGACCGCAAAGCAGCTCGAAGACCTGGTCACGTGGATCATCGTCGGGGTGATTCTCGGCGGGCGGCTGGGATTCGTGCTGTTCTATCAGCCGGGCTACTACCTGCAGAACCCGCTCGACATCCTGAAGATCTGGCAGGGCGGCATGGCGTTTCACGGCGGTTTGCTGGGTGTGGTCGTGGCGACGCTGACCTTTGCGCGACGCCACGGCATTCCGGGGCTGCAGATCTCGGATCTCGTCGCGCATACGGTGCCGCCGGGGCTGTTTCTGGGGCGGCTGGCCAATTTCATCAATGCCGAGCTTTGGGGCCGGCCCAGCGACCTGCCCTGGGCGGTGGTGTTTCCCGGCGCGGCGGCGCAGACCTGCCCCGGCGTGACCGGCCCCTGCGCGCGGCATCCGTCGCAGCTGTACGAGGCGGGGCTGGAAGGGCTGCTGCTCGGCGCGCTGATCCTGTGGCTGGTCTATCGCCGCGGCGCGTTCCAGCGGCCCGGCCTGATCCTCGGCACGTTTCTCGCGGGCTACGGGGTGTCGCGGTTCATCGTCGAATTCGTGCGCCAGCCGGACGCGCAATTCGTGTCGCCGGGCAACCCGCTGGGACTGGCCTGGCACGTCGGCGGCTATGGCCTGACGATGGGGCAACTCCTGTCGTTGCCGATGGTCGCCGTGGGGCTGTGGTTCGTCTGGCGCGCGCGGCGGGCAGGCGAATGAGCCTGCGCGAGATCCTGATCGAACGCATCCGCGTGGATGGCCCCATGACGGTCGCGGATTACATGGCGGAATGCCTGCTGCACCCCAAACACGGCTATTACACCACCCGCGATCCGCTGGGCGCGCAGGGGGATTTCACCACCGCGCCGGAAATCAGCCAGATGTTCGGCGAACTGATCGGCCTGGCGCTGGCGCAGGCCTGGCTGGATCAGGGCCGCCCTGCCCCGTTCACGCTGGCCGAGCTCGGCCCCGGCCGCGGCACGCTGATGGCCGACATCCTGCGGGCCGCGCGTGCGGTGCCGGGGTTTCTGGCCGCGGCGCAGGTGGTTCTGGTCGAAGTCTCGCCTGCCCTGCGCTCCATTCAGCAGAGGACGCTGGCCCAAGCATCGCCGACCTGGGCGGATCGGGTCCAGGATCTACCGCACGCCCCGCTGTTCCTGGTGGCGAACGAGTTCTTCGATGCGCTGCCCGTCCGGCAGTTCCTGCGCGACGGTGCCGGATGGCGCGAACGGCTGGTGGGCGTGCAGGACCGAGCGTTGGCGTTCGGGCTGGGCGCCGGGGCGCCACAGCCGGCGCTGGAGCACCGTTTGGCGGATACCCGCGATGGCGATCTGGTCGAGCTCTGCCCGGCCGCCGCGCCGGTCGTCGCGGCTCTGGCCGGCCGAATCGCCGCGCAGGGCGGCGCGGCGCTGATCATCGACTATGGCGATTGGCGCTCGCTCGGCGATACGTTTCAGGCCGTGCAAGGGCACGCGCGGTCCGATCCGCTCGCCGCGCCGGGGCAGGCCGATCTGACCGCCCATGTCGATTTCGAAATGCTGGCCCGGGCGGCCACGGCATCTGGATGCGCCCATAGCCGCCTGACCACGCAAGGCGTGTTTCTCGAACGGCTGGGCATCACGGCGCGGGCGCAGGCGCTGGCGCGCGGGACGGGCAAGGAAGAGACGGATGCGCTGGCCAGCGCACATCGCCGGTTGACGCATCCCGAGGAAATGGGAAACCTGTTCAAGGTGCTGGCGCTCTACCCTGCGTCGGCTTCTCCGCCACCCGGACTGGATTCATGACGCTGGAAATACTGACGTCGGATTTGCTGGCCCCCACGCATCACGGCTTCTTCAGCCGCCGCGGGGGCGCATCCTCCGGAATCTTCGCCGGCCTGAACTGCGGCGTCGGGTCGTCGGACCTGCGCGAGGCGGTGGCCCTGAACCGCACGCGCGTGGCCGAGGCCATGCGACTCCCGGCCGAGGCGCTGATCGGCGTGCACCAGGTTCACTCGGCCGATGTGGTGGTTGTCACCGGGTCGGAAAACAATCGTCCCAAGGCGGACGCATTGGTGACGGCGGTGCCCGGCCTGGCGCTGACGGTTCTGACCGCCGATTGCCAGCCTGTCCTGTTCGCCGACCGGCGGGCCGGTGTCATCGGCGCGGCCCATGCCGGATGGCGCGGGGCGCTGGACGGCGTGCTGGAGGCGACGCTGGACGCGATGGAATCGATCGGTGCCCGGCGTGCGGATACGGTCGCGGTCATCGGCCCGACGATCTCGCAGCGGGCATACGAGGTAGGCCCGGAATTCCTTGATGAATTCATGGCAGAAGACTTTGACAATTCACGATTTTTCGCCAATGGCAATGGCGACCGGCTGTTGTTCGATCTGCCCGCATACGGGCTTCACCGACTGCGCCGCGCGGGCATCGGTGCGGCGGAATGGACGCGGCACTGCACCTATTCCGATCCCGACCGGTTCTATTCCTACCGACGCGCCACACATGCGGGCGAAGCGGACTATGGGCGGCTGATCTCGGCCATCCGCCTTTAACGAATGTGTCCGAATTAAGGCAGTTTTGCCACGATTTGGCCGGAAACTTTTTGTCTATTTTCCCGTGAATCACCCGTGGAATTGCGTCTGGGCGCAGACGCTTGTCGGGTGTGTCGAAACCGCCTGATTAAGGCAGGAACAGCGAAGGGGGTCTTTTACGCGAAATATTGTCCTCATTTTTTCCCGGATCAGCCCCATGGGCGCCGCAAAACGACGTCATACACGAAGGATCATGTTTTGAGGGTCGCCAGGACCGCAGCAGGTTAGGGAAAGAAATGAAAGTCGGATCTCGCTTCATCAGGTCGGTGATCACAGCTGCCAAGGATCACACTCTGCCAACGCCCTGGAAGCTGAGAGCCGGCCTTGCGACCAAGGTGGCTCGTCTGCGCGAGCGGACCTGATCATGCTCCGAGATGCCCGGATGCCGGGCTTTGGGACCATCCGCAACGGCAAGTGCCTCGGGCCGGTGGGGAACAATCGAAGGGTCGGCGCAAAGTTGCGCGGGCTTTCCGGGGCGCGCGTGTGGCGGGCTTTTGTGCCTGCTTGTTATGAGTTCTGTTTTGGGGGGTCATCCTTGACCAAAGACGGGCATTCTTCCGCTCGCTTTACCGAGCAATCCCGCTGGTTCACAGCGCGGTTGCGACCGTTTCAGGACATTCAAATCTTGAATGCCAGTTCAAGGCCGTCTGAGGGGGCTGCCGACACTTGGCGGAAATGAAAGGGACGGGATACGTATGTCTATTCCATATTCGTTGACCCGCGCGGCACGGAATGCCGTCACCACGACCGCGGTGCTCGAGGATCCGGCCGCGCTGCGCGGCGCGACGCGCCCGCAACTGCGGCGCTACGAAGTCAGTTCGCTGGCGCCGAACGGGGACGTGGTGCGCCAACGCCATGTCGCGCCCGCATTGTCCTTGTTCGAGGACGCCTTCTGCGCCTTGTCGCGCGGATCGCTGGTCGAAACCGACCACGGCGCGACGGCGATCGAGGATCTGCTGCCCGGAGACCGCGTGATCACCCATGACGGCAGCGCCCAGACCGTGCTCTGGAAAGGGTCCGTCACGTTGCTGCCGGGTCGCCCCGACGCGCGCGGACGCACCCATCCCCTGACCCGCATCACCGCGGACTCCTTCGGCGTCCAGAAACCGATGTCGGGGGTTCTCGCCGGGCCGTCCGCCCGAATCCTTGCGACGCCGTCGCATCTGCGGCACATGGCCGGCGGCAGCCCGATGCTGACTCCGGTGCAGGAGTTCCTGGACGGCATGAGCGTCGTGGAGACCATCCCGCCGACGCCCGTGGAACTGTTCCACATCTGCCTCAGGCGCCACGCGCTGATCAAGGTGGACGGCCTGCAGTTCGAGACCTACCACCCCGGCCTCAACGCGATCCGGATGATGAGCCACACCCTGCGCACCATCTATCTGAGCCTGTTCGACCACATCGAGTCGCTGAACGATTTCGGGCCGCTGCTCATGCCGCGCGCCGGCGACGGCGAAGTCGATGCGATCACGGCCTGAGAGGACGCGCCATGCACATTCTTATCAGCTGGGCCGTGTCCCTGACCCTCGCCGCCTGTCTGCCGTCAACCAGATCGCCGGGTGGCGACGTCAAGATCAGGCGCTTCGGCTCAGACGCTCTTCGAGCACGTCGAACGGAACTCCTGGTTCATCCTTTGCCCCGCGGATGACCAGCGAGGTCTTGACGCTGGCCACGTTCGGCGTGGTCAGCAACTCGCCCGTCAGGAACTGCTGAAAGCTGCTCAGATCGGGTGAAACGCATTTGAGGATGAAATCGACCTCGCCGTTGAGCATGTGGCATTCGCGCACCAACGGCCAGTTGCGGCACCGTTCCTCAAAGGCGCGCAACTCGACCTCGGCCTGGCTTTCCAGCCCCACCATGGCAAAGACCTGAACCTCGAAGCCCAGTTCGCGGGCGTTGACATCTGCGTGATAGCCGCGGATGTAACCCGCTTCCTCCAGCGTACGCACCCGCCGCAGGCACGGCGGAGCCGATATGCCGACACGTTTTGCCAGTTCCACATTGGTCATTCGACCGTCCGCCTGCAGTTCGGCAAGAATCTTGCGGTCGATTTCGTCCAACCGTGTTGAGACCATGAAATGCTCCTGACTTTTGCGGTTCTTATAACAGCCCCCTATTCAGGCGCAATATTCTTTCGCGATCGCGCAACATTCTTATATGTCAAAGGCATGTTTTGCCCGCCCCGCCGTGAATACCGGCGGCCGGCGCAGGTCAGTTAGGGCTTTAAGACCGCATCGAGCATGGCTATATCCCTGCTCCGAAGAATACGGGTACGACAGGCAAGCAGAGCGGGGATTTCATGGCCGAGACACGTCACACCAGGGTTCTGATCATCGGATCGGGGCCGGCCGGCTACAGCGCCGGCGTATATGCCAGCCGCGCCATGCTCCAGCCGATCCTGGTCCAGGGCATCGAACCCGGTGGCCAACTGACCACCACCACCGATGTCGAGAACTATCCCGGCTTCACCGAAGTCCAGGGCCCCGATCTGATGATCAAGATGCAGGAGCACGCCGCCGCCATGGGCTGCGAGATCGTCGGCGACATCATCACCGACCTGGACCTCAGCCAGCGCCCGTTCACCGCCAAGGGGGACAACGGCACCACCTACACGGCGGATGCGGTGATTCTGGCGACCGGCGCGCGGGCGAAATGGCTGGGATTGCCGTCCGAGGACAAGTTCAAGGGCTTTGGCGTGTCGGCCTGCGCCACCTGCGACGGGTTCTTCTATCGCGGGCAGGAGATCGTGGTCGTCGGCGGTGGCAACACCGCGGTCGAAGAAGCCCTGTTCCTGACCAATTTCGCTTCGAAGGTGACGTTGATCCACCGCCGCGACGAACTCCGGGCCGAGAAGATCCTGCAGGACCGGCTGTTCAAGAACGAAAAGATCGAGCCGCTTTGGTTCCACACGCTCGAAGAGGTGATCGGCACCGACGATCCGCTGGGCGTCGAAGGGGTTCGCGTCAAGAACGTCAAGACCGGCGAGATCACCGAAATTCCCTGCAAGGGCGTGTTCATCGCGATCGGCCACGCTCCGGCCAACGAACTGGTCAAAGATGTGCTGGAAACCCATATGGGCGGCTATGTCGTGACGAAACCGGATTCGACCGAAACCTCGATTCCGGGCGTCTTCGCGGCCGGCGACCTCACGGATCACAAATACCGTCAGGCCGTGACCTCGGCCGGCATGGGGTGCATGGCGGCGCTGGACGCCGAGCGGTTCCTGGCCGAACAGGCGTGACCGGAAAACGCGGCGCACCGGCATCGCCCTGATGCCGATGCCCGCCGCGCTTGACCGGTGCGGTCCGTGGCCGCAGACTTGGGACAAGCGCGGCAAGTATCGGGTGACAGTTTGAGCAACCCCCTTTGGCAGGGCAGTTGGGCGACCCGGCTCAGGATCGCGAGCGGTCTTGTGTTGTTCGCGTTCGCGTTCTTCCATTTCCTCAACATCGGCCTTGGGCTGTTTCACACCGACTTTCTGCACGACATGCAGGACGGCCGGCAGGAGATCACGCGGCATCGGCTCGGCAGCATCCTGCTGTACATTGCGCTGTCGGTGCACGCGGGCCTTGCGCTGGTCACGATCGCCCAGCGCCGCACCCTGCGGATGCCGTTTCACGTGGCGCTGCAGGCGGTACTGGGCTTCCTGATCCCGCTGCAGCTGATCTCGCACATCGTCCACACGCGCTATGCGCATGAGGTTTTCGACGTGAATGACGAGATGGGCTACATCATCCTCCTGATGTGGCCCAACTCGGCCATCTGGATGCAGAGCACCCTGCTGTTGGTGGTGTGGATCCATGGCTGCATCGGGCTGCATATGTGGCTGCGCATCACGCGCTGGTGGAACCGGACCGTGCCCTATCTGATCGGCGTGGCGGTGTTCATCCCCAGCTTCGCCCTGGCGGGTCTCCTGACCGAGGGGCGGCGCATCTGGGCGGATTTTTCCGACCCGGACCTGCGCACGCAGTATGTCGAGCACTACAACTGGCCCGCGCCCGAGGCGTTCGAGGCGATGACCATCGTCAAGAACAACGCGCTGACGGCATTCTGGATCGCACTGGGCGCGGCGTTTCTGGTGCATTTCGGACGCAAGCTGTGGCGGCGGCGGCACTCGGTCCGGGTGCGCTACGTGGACGGCCCCGAGGTGGTCTCGGAAAAAGGCATGACCCTGCTGGAGATGTCGCAGGCCAACGGTGTGCCGCATACCGCCCTCTGCGGCGGCAAGGGGCGCTGCACGACCTGCCGGGTCATCGTCGAGGAAGGCGGCGAGTTGCTGCACCCGCCCGGCGAGGTCGAGGCCAGAAGCCTCGCCGCCGTCGGCGCCCCGCCGGGCATGCGCCTGGCCTGTCAGATCCGGCCGATGAACCCGTCAACGGTGTTCCGGGTGTTCCGCCCCGAGGGCGGCCGCAGCCGCGCCCATGCCAGCCAGGGACAGGAACGGCAGCTGGCCGTGCTGTTTCTGGACATGCGCGGGTTCACCGCGCGGACGACCGGCCAATTGCCCTATGACGTGGTGTTCCTGCTCAACCGTTTCTTCGACGCCATCGTGCCCGCCATCACCGAAGCGGGCGGGATCGTGGACAAATACCTTGGTGATGGCCTGCTGGCGGTGTTCGAAACCCGCGATGCCGCCAGCTCGGCCCGCGCGGGGCTGGCCGCCGCGGCCGGCGTCGGCCGCGCCCTGGAGCGGTTCAACGAGCAACTGGCGGCCGAAGACGCGCCGGCCATCCGCATCGGCATGGGCCTGCATATCGGCAACGTGGTCCTTGGCGAAATCGGCGCAGCCGGACACGCCCCCCGCACGATCATCGGCGATACCGTCAACACCGCCAGCCGGCTGGAAGGCCAGACCAAGGATCTGAACGTCGAACTGCTCGTCTCGGCCCAGGTTCTGAAGACCGCCGGGCTGGACATCTCGTCGCTGCCGCTGCGGGACTTCCGCCTGCGCGGCGTGACCGCCCCCCTCAGCGCCCTGCCTGTCGCGCGCGCATCCGACCTGGACGACATTTGACACCGAGGCGAAAGGTCAACCCCGAAATCGCGAGCCGCCGTTCAAGAAAACCTTTCCCTGCTCGTGCATATGCCTCCGAATTTTCTTCTGATATGCAAAAAAACGGCACATATCGTCCTTAGTTGCAGTGGACCATCTGGACTTCCCCCGATCAACGCGGCAAATGCCCAGCAGAACACCCACATGGCCACATTCCCTGACTGCGTGAAAAGAGTATTGATATGACGATGTTGAGCAATCTCGCCCCGATCCCCGAATTGTACGTTTCCTACGACTCCGCCCAGAAACTCAAGGTCGAGGCGGCGGACCTGACCAGCTGGGATCTGACGCCGCGCCAGATCTGCGACCTGGAACTGCTGATGAACGGCGGGTTCAACCCGCTCAAGGGGTTTCTGTCGGAGGCGGACTACAACGGCGTGGTCGAGACCATGCGGCTGTCGGACGGCACGCTGTGGCCCATTCCCATAACCCTGGATGTGGGCGAGGCCTTCGCCGAAAAGGTCGAACTCGGCCAGGACATCGCCCTGCGCGATCAGGAGGGCGTGATCCTCGCCACCATGACCGTCACCGACCGCTGGACCCCCGACAAGGCCAATGAAGCGGTCAAGGTCTTTGGCGCGGACGATATCGCGCATCCGGCGGTCAACTATCTTCACAACGCCGCGGGCAAGGTCTATCTGGGCGGCCCGGTGACCGGCATCCAACCGCCGGTGCACTACGACTTCAAGGCCCGCCGCGACACGCCGAACGAACTGCGCGCCTATTTCCGCAAGGTGGGCTGGCGCCGCATCGTCGCCTTCCAGACCCGCAACCCGCTGCACCGGGCGCATCAGGAACTCACCTTCCGCGCCGCCAAGGAGGCGCAGGCCAACCTGCTGATCCACCCGGTCGTGGGCATGACCAAGCCGGGCGACGTGGATCATTTCACCCGCGTGCGCTGCTACGAGGCGGTGCTGGACAAATACCCGGCCTCGACCACCTCGATGTCGCTCCTGAACCTCGCCATGCGCATGGCCGGCCCGCGCGAGGCGGTCTGGCACGGGATCATCCGCAAGAACCACGGCTGCACCCATTTCATCGTCGGCCGCGACCATGCCGGCCCCGGCAAGAACAGCCGGGGCGAGGACTTCTACGGCCCCTATGACGCGCAGGATCTGTTCCGCAAGCACCAGGACGAGATCGGCATCGAGATGGTCGATTTCAAACACATGGTCTATGTGCAGGAACGCGCGCAATACGAGCCCAGCGACGAGATCAAGGACAGGGACAAGGTCACGATCCTGAACATCAGCGGCACCGAACTGCGCCGCCGTCTGCGCGAAGGGCTGGAGATCCCCGAATGGTTCTCCTTTCCCGAAGTGGTCGGTGAATTGCGCCGCCGTTTCCCGCCGCGGTCGCAGCAGGGCTTCACCGTCTTCTTCACCGGGTTCTCCGGGTCGGGCAAATCCACCATCGCCAACGCGCTCATGGTCAAGCTGATGGAAATGGGCGACCGCCCGGTGACGCTCCTGGACGGCGACATCGTGCGCAAGAACCTCAGCAGCGAGCTGGGCTTCTCGAAAGAGCACCGCGACCTGAACATCCGACGCATCGGCTATGTCGCGTCCGAGATCACCAAGAATGGCGGCATCGCCATCTGCGCCCCGATCGCGCCCTATGCGGTGACACGCCGCGCCGTGCGCGAGCAGATCGAGCAGTTCGGCGCCTTCTGCGAGGTGCATGTGGCGACCAGCATCGAGGAATGCGAACGCCGCGACCGCAAGGGCCTCTACAAGCTGGCACGCGAAGGCAAGATCAAGGAGTTCACCGGCATCTCGGACCCCTATGATGTCCCGGAAAACCCGGAACTGAGGGTCGAGACCGAAAACGTGGACGTGGACAACTGCGCCCATCAGGTGCTCTTGAAACTCGAAAGCATGGGGCTGATCGCCGGGAACTGACCTGTCGCCGAGGTCGGGTTGATGGGCCGGCGGAGGGGCGCTGCCCCTCTTGCCCTGCGGGCAATTCACCCCGGGGTATTTTCAACCAGAAAGAAGCAGCGGTCTCTTTCTTGCTTCTTTCTGGTTTCAAATACCCCAGGGAGTTTGAGGGACAGCGTCCCTCAACAAAAAAGGAGTAGAGCGCGCCGGAGGCGCTCATTTCGAAGGACATCCTGCCTCAAACGGCGCGGCGGCGGAGGAAATCCGACACGATTGTCACGATCACCGGCGCCAAGGCCGGAGTGATGATGTGTCCCATGCCGTCGATGGCGTGAAACTCGCTGCCGGGGATATGGGCGGCGATTTCCGCGCCGAGGCTTGGAGGAACCAGGGTGTCGTCCGAACCGTGCAGGATCAGGCAGGGCAGGTCTACGTGTTTCAGGGCGGCACGCCGGTCCGGGGCGTGTGCCATGGCGAGAATCTGACGGTTCATGCCTTCGTCGTCGACGCCGCGCGCATAGGCGCGGGCGGCCATGGCACGGATGTCGTCTTCGGCCATCGGATAGCCGGGGCTGCCCCACATGCGGTGTTCGGCAATCTGGCTGTCGAGATAGTCGCGTTGCGAGCGGGGCGGCACCAAGAGGCTTTCGGCCAGAGACAGAAGCGCCGCCGGATCGCCGCCGGATCGTTCGGCCAGGGGGCGGCAGGCCGTCATCACCAGCGTGGCCGACAGCAGCCGGTCGGGTTGCGCGATGCAAATCTGCTGCAGGATCGCGCCGCCCATCGAGATGCCGAGGACATGCGCGCGTTCGAGGTCAAGCGCATCCATCAGGCCGGTGACATCCGCCGCCATGTCCTCGAGCCCGTAGGGCCTGGGCAGCGGGCCGCCGCCCCGGATGAGATCAAGGATCGCCTCGGCCTTGCCGGGTGCGTTGGGAGTCGGGCAGCGCTGGGACAGGCCGACATCGCGGTTGTCGAACAGGATCGTGCGGCATCCGGCCTCGACAAAGCCTTCGACCAGCGCATCGGGCCAGTGAACCAGCTGGCTGCCCTGACCGCGGATCAGAATCAGCGGCGTTCCCGTGCGGGGGCCGAACTCCTCGACTTCGAGGTGTATGCCGTTTGTTTCGATCTGCATTGCATCCCTTTCGGCCGGCGCCCGCGGCGTGGGATCCGCCCGGTCCGGCCTCAGCCTAATCGCCGCCGCGCGGGCTGGAAACCCGTCGTCTGCGGGATCGCCGGCGGGGTTCAAAAAATCTTTCCCGGCTTGTTGACACAAACGGGCTTCCGCCTTAGCTATTCCGCGTTAGCACTCTCTCAGGGTGAGTGCCAACACTCCCGCGACCCGCGGGGGGAGGAAAAACAACCTTTGAGCCAAGGAGCTGCAAAGATGGCATTCAAACCTCTTCATGACCGGGTGCTGGTGCGCCGTGTCGAAAGCGACGAAAAGACCGCTGGCGGACTGATCATCCCCGACAGCGCCAAGGAGAAACCGGCCGAAGGCGTCGTCATCGCCTGTGGAGAAGGTGCCCGCAAGGACAGCGGCGAACTGATCCCGATGTCCGTTTCGGAAGGCGACAAGATCCTGTTCGGCAAGTGGTCGGGTACGGAAGTCACCATCGACGGTGAAGAACTGCTGATCATGAAGGAAAGCGACATCCTGGGCATCATCGAAGCCTCGGCCGCGGCCAAGGCCGCCTGAAGCGCCCGGATCGCCTGACCTCAACGACAAAGTGAATTCAAGGAGCAAGTCAAATGGCTGCTAAGGACGTCAAGTTCACGACGGATGCCCGCAACAAGATGCTCAAGGGCGTCAACGTATTGGCCGACGCCGTCAAGGTCACGCTCGGCCCCAAGGGCCGCAACGTGGTTCTGGACAAATCCTTCGGCGCGCCGCGCATCACCAAGGACGGTGTGTCGGTCGCCAAGGAAATCGAACTGGAGGACAAGTTCGAGAACATGGGCGCGCAGATGGTGAAGGAAGTCGCCCAGCGCACCAATGACGAAGCCGGCGACGGCACCACCACCGCCACCGTGCTGGCCCAGGCCATCGTCAAGGAAGGCCTCAAGCAGGTTGCGGCAGGTCTGAACCCGATGGACCTCAAGCGCGGCATCGACCTGGCGACCGCCAAGGTCGTCGAAGGCATCAAGGCCGCCTCGCGCGAGGTGAAGGACTCGGCCGAGGTTGCGCAGGTCGGCACCATCTCGGCCAATGGCGAGGCCGAAATCGGCCGCCAGATCGCCGAGGCGATGCAGAAGGTCGGCAATGAAGGCGTCATCACCGTCGAAGAGAACAAGGGTCTGGAAACCGAGACCGATGTCGTCGAAGGCATGCAGTTCGACCGCGGCTACCTGTCGCCCTACTTCGTGACCAACGCCGACAAGATGGTGGCCGAACTGGAAGACGCCATGATCCTGCTGCACGAGAAGAAACTCTCGTCGCTGCAGCCGATGGTGCCGCTGCTCGAGCAGGTGATCCAGTCGCAGAAGCCGCTGCTGATCATCGCCGAGGACGTCGAAGGCGAAGCGCTGGCGACCCTGGTGGTCAACAAGCTGCGCGGCGGCCTGAAGATCGCGGCCGTCAAGGCGCCGGGCTTCGGCGATCGCCGCAAGGCGATGCTGCAGGACATCGCGATCCTGACCGGCGGTCAGGTCATCAGCGAAGACCTGGGCATGAAGCTGGAAAACGTCACCATGGACATGCTGGGCACCGCCAAGAAGATCTCGATCACCAAGGACGAGACCACCATCGTCGACGGGGCCGGCGAAAAGGCCGAGATCGAGGCGCGCGTGGCCCAGATCCGTACCCAGATCGAGGAAACCACCAGCGACTACGACCGCGAGAAGCTGCAGGAACGCGTGGCCAAGCTGGCCGGCGGTGTGGCCGTCATCCGCGTCGGCGGCATGACCGAGGTCGAAGTGAAAGAGCGCAAGGACCGTGTGGATGACGCGCTGAACGCAACCCGCGCCGCGGTGCAGGAAGGCGTCGTCGTCGGCGGCGGTGTCGCCCTGGTTCAGGCCGGCAAGGCGCTGGACGGGCTGGAAGGCGAAAACGCCGACCAGAACGCGGGCATCAACATCGTGCGCAAGGCCATCGAGGCGCCGCTGCGCCAGATCGCCGAGAACGCGGGTGTCGACGGCGCCGTGGTTGCCGGCAAGATCCGCGAATCCAGCGACCCGGCCTTCGGCTTCAACGCCCAGACCGAGGAATATGGCGACATGTTCGCCTTTGGCGTGATCGACCCGGCCAAGGTTGTCCGGACCGCGCTGGAAGATGCGTCGTCGGTCGCCGGCCTGCTGATCACCACCGAAGCGATGGTGGCCGACAAGCCGCAGAAGGAAGGTGCAGGCGCCGGTGCCGGCATGCCCGACATGGGCGGCATGGGCGGCATGATGTAAGCACCGTCCTCCGTTCAAAGGATGCTGGGGGTCGCCTTCGGGCGGCCCCTTTTTCGTCAAGGCCCGCGATGCGGGCCTGCCTCCGGCGGGGGTATTTGCGACCAGAAAGAAGCCGGGATGCCGGGGAGCGGTGAGAATCGCGTTTGCGCGGCGCGCAACGGGCCTTATGAGGGGAGGATGCACGTCGTTCTTCTGACAGCGTTGACCATGGTGGCCTTTGCCGCCAATTCGATCCTCAACCGGCTGGCGGTGGAGAGCGGCGCGAGCGATCCCGGGGGATTTGCGGTCGTGCGGGTGCTGGCCGGTGCGGTGACGCTTGCCGTGCTGGTGATGGCGCGCGGGGGCCGGTTGCCGCTGCGCTCCGGGCGGCGGGTGGTCGGCGCCGGGGCCCTGTCGCTCTACATGATCGGCTTTTCGCTGGCCTACCTGACGCTGGATGCCGGCGCCGGCGCGCTGATCCTGTTCGGTGTCGTTCAGCTGACCATGTTCGCCGCGGCCTCGGTCTCCGCCGCGCCGCCCTCGCCGCGCCAATGGGCCGGGGCGGCCGTCGCCTTTGCCGGCCTGGCCTATCTGCTGTGGCCGTCCGGCGCGGTCCGGGTCGATCCGGCGGGGGCCGCTCTGATGGTGCTGGCCGGGATCGGTTGGGGCGCCTATTCGCTGGCGGGACGCGGCGAGCCGGATGCCCTGGCCGGCACAGGCGCGAATTTCGTGGTCGCCCTTCCGATGACCGGGCTGGCGATACTGCTGTTTGGAGGGGGCTGGAGCATGACGCCTGCAGGTGCGTTGCTGGCGGTTCTGTCCGGCGCGGTCACGTCGGGTCTGGGCTATGCGCTTTGGTACAGTGTGCTGCCGCGGCTTGCCGCGCCGGTGGCGGCCACGGTGCAGCTCAGCGTGCCGGTCATCGCCATGGTGGCCGGTGTCCTTGTGCTGGCGGAAGGCCTCGGTTGGCGGCTGGTCCTGGGCGCCGGGCTGGTTCTGGGCGGGATCGCGCTGGCGGTATCGCGGAACCGTGGCGGCTGAGGCTTTTCCTGCCGCGGAAATGCGCGTATCTGGCGGGCATGCGTTTTGTGCTTTTCCTGCTGCTGATCTGGCCCGCGGCCGCGCGCGCGGATTGCGTGGTGCTGCTGCACGGGCTGGCGCGGACCGAGGCTTCGTTTGCGATGATGGAACAATTGTTCCTGGCCCGCGGTTATGACGTGGTGCGGCCCGGCTATCCGTCGACGGCGCTGCCGATCCGGGAGCTTGCGGACCGCACCCTGCCGGCGGCCTTCGCCGAATGCGGCGATCAGCGGGTGCATGTCGTGGCGCATTCGATGGGCGGCATCCTGGTTCGCCATTGGCTGCAGGACCGCAGACCCGCAAATCTGGGGCGCGTGGTCATGTTGGGACCGCCCAACCAGGGCAGCGAACTGGTGGACGCCTTGGGCGACTGGTCCGCATTCGGGCTTTTGCACGGGCCTGCCGGTCTGGCGCTGGGGACCGGGCCGGACAGCGTGCCGCGCGCGCTGCCGCCGGTGGATTTCGAACTGGGCGTGATCGCGGGGCAAAACTCGCTGAACCCGTTCTTCTCCGCTATGATCGACGGCCCGGACGATGGCAAGGTCTCGGTCGCCAGTACCCGGGTTGAGGGCATGGCGGATCACATCGTGCTTCCCGTGACGCATACGTTCATGATGAACAACCCCCGCGTGGCCGCGCAGGCCCTGCATTTCATCGAGTTCGGCCGCTTCGGACCCGACCTGTCGTGGTCCGAGGCGGTGGCGGCGCTGATCGACGAAATCTGCCTTGGCCAGGACTGTTCGGAACCGGCGTCGGAGCCGACGCGATGACGGCGCTGGAAATGCGCCTTTGCGGCGCCGAATTCCTGTTGCCGGGCCAAGGACTGGTCGAGGCGGAGCTATCCATCGCCGATGGTCGCATCGCCGAAGCGGGTGCGGGGCCGTGCGTCGATCTTTCGGGATATCTCGTCCTGCCGGGTATCGTGGATCCGCACGGGGACGGGTTCGAGCGCCACCTGGCGCCGCGGCGCGGGGCGATGAAGCAGCTGGACGAGGGCGTTCTGGCGGCCGAGGCGGAACTGGCCGCCAATGGCATCACCACCGCCGTGCTGGCGCAGTTCTGCAGCTGGGAAGGGGGGCTCCGGGGGCCGGAATTTGCGGCGCGTGTCTTTGCGGCGATGTTGCGGGTCAAGCCCCTGGTGGGGACGGACCTGATCCCGCAGCTGCGTTTCGAGACGCACCTGCTGGACAATTACGACGGCCTGCCCGACCGCCTGTCCGCCTGGGGCGTGTCCTATGTGGTGTTCAACGACCATCTGCCCCACGACCGGCTCGCGCAGGGACGCCGCCCGCCGCGGCTGACCGGACAGGCGCTCAAGGCCGGTCGCAGCCCGGACGCGCATCTCGAGCTGATGCAGGCGCTGCATGCCCGGACGGCCGAGGTGCCCGCCGCGCTGGATATTCTGTGCGCACGGCTGTCGGAACGCAGCATACGCATGGGCAGCCATGACGACGGTCGGGCCGAAACCCGGCACCGTTGGCGGCGGAGGGGTGTGGATATCTGCGAATTCCCTGAAACGCTCGCTGCGGCCGAAGCGGCGAAGGCGGGCGGTGACGGCGTGGTTCTCGGGGCGCCGAACGTCGTGCGTGGCGGGTCGCACAACGGCAATGTCAGCGCGGTGGACCTGATCGCGATGGGCCTGTGCGATGCGCTGGCTTCGGATTACCATTATCCCAGCCCACGCCGCGCCGCGCTGATGCTGGCGGCCTCCGGACTGCTGGATTTCGCCTCGGCCTGGGCATTGGTGTCGGAGGGGCCGGCGCGCGTTCTGGGACTGACCGATCGCGGGACGCTGGCGGCCGGAAAACGCGCCGACATGGTCGTGCTCGACGCCAGTTCGCATCGTGTGGCCGCGACCCTGAGCGGCGGGCGGATCAGCCATATGTCGGGTGACATTGCGGCGCGGTTTCTGGCCGCCACCTGATCTGGAAACCCGCGAAGGGGCGCTGCCCCTCTTGCCCTTCGGGCAATTCACCCCGGGGTATTTCGGACCAGAAAGAAGCCGCGGTCTCTTTCTTGCTTCTTTCTGGTGTCAAATACCCCAGGGAGTTTGAGGGACAGCGTCCCTCAACAAAAGAAAAACTCAGCGCGCCGGAGGCGCACCGCTTTAGAGTTGATCCCGCAAGGCCTCGGCGGCGCGGCGTTCGAATGCGCCGAAATCCGCGGCCGCCGGGCGCAAGGCCTGAATATGCGGTCGCCGCCGCTCGTACTCCTCGGCCGAAGCCGCTGCAACGGCGCGACGGATGTCGGCCTCGCTGCTGCACAGGATCATGCCGGTGGGATCGAGAAAGCGGTCGATATTGGGGCAGCCCCAATAGATCGGCACCGTGCTGCACAGGATGGCATCGATCAGCTTTTCCGAGAAATAGTTCCTTTCCCGTACGTTCTCGATCACCACCGAATAGCGGTAAGGCGCCAGCCCGTCCGATTTGCGCCCGAAGGGCTGGTAGCCGCGGCCCATGATGTCCACGTCCTGTCCGCTGGCGCGCGCCCAGTCGATCACGGCATGGCGCAGTTGGTGGCCGATCAGGTCGCGCTTGGACGAGGCGATGAGCGAGCAGGACCGGGTCTTGTCCACCTTCAACTCGCGCCATTCCGGCACCAGGGTCGAGCCGTAGGGCAGGAACACCGCGTTGGGCAGCGTCTCGAGCAGGATCTCGTGAAAGGTGAAGACCCGGAAGAACCGCCGCCAGGTGAACCGCAGCAGACGGTCGTGTTTGGCATGGATCGCGCTGGGTTCGCCCATCATCAGCGAGATCCGGGCCCGGGTGCCGCGCCGCAGGCGGAAATGCGCCATGGTGTTGGGGTACATGATCAGGTGGTCGGTGGGCTCGAGGTCGCCGACCGCCGCGCCGGTCAGCCGCTCCGGGCAGCCCAGCGGCCAGATCAGTTCGGACAGCGGCAGCCGCGCCAGATCCGGGCCGAGCCGTTTGCCATAGGGCAGTAGCGCGATCGCGGGTTCGGCCATCAAATGCCCCCGGCCGGCAGGTCGGCCTGCCCGCGCATCAGGACAAATCCCCGCCCCGACACCTTGACGCCGGTCATCGCCTCGACCGGGCCGACGCGCGTGACTTTCGCCTGGCCGGGACGCCCCATGTCATGGCCCTGCTCGGCCACGAAGCTGTCCTTCGGCATCAGGCCGTATTTCCAGAGATAGGCCGCCATGGCGCCGGTCGCCGATCCGGTGAACGGATCCTCGGGCGGGCTTGGCGGGGCCATCAGCAGGCGCGAGAAGGTGTCGCCCCGCTCCGTGGCGCCCTGAAGCGTCACCAGAAACGGCTCCATCATGTCGGTTCCGGAATACCCCTGGCTTTCGGCAAGGCGGCGCAG